>CAJOPJ010000155.1 GCA_905236325.1 uncultured Selenomonadaceae bacterium | reverse complement strand
GTTGAGTTTGCGTGCTTCAGCAACAGCGATTCTTTCTTTGCGCGGATCTACAACAAAAAGTGCACCGGGCAATTTGTTCATTTCTTTAATGCCGCCGAGATATTTTTCAAGGCGTTCCATTTCGTGGCGAAGTTGCATAACTTCTTTTTTGGTCAGAACATCGAAAGTGCCGTCAGTTTCCATAGCCTCAAGTTCTTTCAGGCGGCGAATACGCTTTTGAATTGTTTGGAAATTTGTAAGCATACCGCCAAGCCAGCGTTCATTGACAAAAAATTGTCCTGCGCGGACTGCCTCTTCCTTAACTGCTTCTTGAGCCTGTTTTTTGGTGCCGACAAACAAAACTGTTTTGCCTTCTTCGGCTACGCTGCGGATAAAGTTGTAAGCCTCATCAACCTTGCGAACTGTTTTTTGCAAGTCGATAATGTAGATACCGTTGCGCTCCGTGAAGATGTACTTAGCCATTTTTGGATTCCAGCGGCGCGTTTGATGTCCAAAGTGAACGCCGGCTTCCAAAAGCTGTTTCATTGAAATTACTGCCATTTGAAAATTCCTCCTGTTCAAACTTTCATAAAATATTTTCTGCGCTTTACAAACTAAAATTTTTAGCACAGGTCAAACGCAATATTTTATGTGATATTTTCAACGGCGCAGATTATATCACAAAATATTTTTGTATTGCAATAATTTTTTAGAAAATGCAAAATTTTTAATCGAAATGTTCGACTTCCTTGATAAATTTAGCAGGAATACCGCCAACAATTGTGTAAGGCGCAACATCTTTAGTAACAACTGCGCCGGCTGCAACAACTGCCCATTCGCCTATTGTCACGCCTTGCAAAACTGTGACATTTGCGCCAAGCCAAAAATTGTTACAAATTTTTATTGGCGCGTAGGAATTTTTGCGTTTTTCAGCAGGATTCAGCGCGTGATTTATCGTTGCCAAAACTGCATTATGACCAATCAAGCAGTTGTCGCCAATTTCAATTCCGCCTTGATCTTGAAATTTACAGCCGCTGTTTATAAAAACATTTTTGCCGAAAGTAATATTTTTGCCAAAATCTGCGTTGAATGGCGGAAAAAGTTTGAAACTTTCATCAACCTGTTTGCCTGTCATTTTGCTCATAAGCGCAACAATTTCTTCAGGCGTATGATAATTATTGTTAATATCTTGGCAAATTTTTATTGTATCTTGACAAAGTTCGCGAAAAAAATTCAGCCGTTCTTCAGGAAAATTTCTGCTGGGATGATTTTCATCAAAAAAGCCATCAATAATATCTTTGACAGTCATTTAAATTTCGTCTCCAAGATTTTCTAAACTGTCAATTACAACAACGCAGTCAGGGCGTACAGTTTGCATAACAGTGAGCATTTTATCTTGTGGAATTGCAACGCAACCTCCTGTCCAAGTTTTTTTTGTGCCGAAACAATGCAGGAAAATTGCACTGCCTTTGCCCGGAGTACCTAAATCATTGTAACTGATATTCAGGCAATAAACATATTCAGCAACATAATCAATAATATGTTCGCTGTCGGACTTGTTCAAGTTTGGATAGTCGCGAATATCGACAAGCTGGTTGTATTTGTAATTTGCGTCGCCGGACCAATAAATATTGTTGTCAACTTGCGTGTAGGGAATTGCACAATTTGGATCGGGCGCAATTCCAAAAGCACAATTAAATTTAAAAATTCCGACAGGTGTTTTTGAGTCGCCTTCGCGCGTTTTGCCAAGACCATTTTTGCCGATAAAACCCGGCGTTGTCATAATTTGTTGCAAATTGCCTTCGGAGTCGCGTTCATGCATTGAAATCCAAGCAGTAGTTTTTCCGGTAGCCGCAACTACCAAAATTTGTTCAGCATTTTGTGCGGAAGGTAAATTTTTTATCCACTGCGGCGTTTCGGCTGCTTGAACTTGGCTTACTGAAAAAATCAAACTGCATACCAAAATTGCTGTTAAAAAAAATTTGTACATAAAAAAAACTCCAAAAAATTTTTTCACAAAAAAATTTCTTGACTGAAACAAAAAATCCCGCCCACTAAAAAAACTTGACGCTTAAAAATTTCTATGATAGTATTTTGTTTGTTGAAAATCCGGCGCCTTCGTCAAGTGGTTAAGACACCGCCCTCTCACGGCGGGTTCAAGGGTTCGAATCCCTTAGGCGTCACCAAATTTGTAAATTACACGGCGTTGTTGATTGCGGCAGCGTCGTTTTTAATTTTTGGAGGTAATTTCATGTTAAAAAAAATTTTTTCAAAAGCAGTTGAACTTGACGCGTCGGACATACATTTGACAGTTGGACAGGAAATTTTTTTTCGCGTCGGCGGAAATTTTTTACCATTCGGCGAAATTTTAAATTCAGCTGACTTGGAAAAAATTTTAGCTGAACTTGTGCCGACTGAACTTCAACAAATTTTAAATCAGCGGCGTGCGATTGACTTTGCAGTTGCAGATAAAAAAATTTCGCGCAGGTTCAGAGTCAATGTTTATTTTCAGCGCAAATTTCCTGCAATTGCAATTAGACTTATCGCAGAAAAAATTCCAACGCTTGAAAAAATCGGCGCACCAAACGCCTTAAAAAATTTCATTGACGCAAAGCAAGGCTTAATTTTGATTACAGGCAGAACAGGTTCAGGAAAATCAACAACACTTGCCGCTTTTTTGAATGAACTGATAAAAATTCGACCGTGCCACTTGTTGACGCTTGAAGATCCAATCGAGTTTGAATATTTTGCTGAAAAATCTTTTGTAAGTCAACGCGAATTTGGACAAGATTTTTTCGACTTCGCAGAGGCAGTAAAAATTTCCTTGCGCGAAATGCCTGATGTGCTTCTAATTGGCGAAATTCGCGACGCAGAAACAATGCATGCGGCGTTAGAAGCATCGGCGGCGGGTGTTTTGGTTTTGGCAACATTGCATACAAAGTCGGCGGCAGAAACAGCAATGCGCGTCGAAACAATGTTTCCACTGGTTCAACGCGACACAATACGCGACTTGTTTGCTGATGAATTTTCGGCAATAATTTCGCAACAACTTTTGCAAACTCCGCAAGGCAGGAAGTTGGCGGCGGAAGTTTTAATTGCGAATCCTGCGACACGAAATTTAATTCGGCAGGGAAAATACATTCAACTGCCAACAGTTATGATGAGCGGCAAAAATTTAGGTATGCAAACTATGGACAATGCAATTAAGGCTTTAGGTATCAGACAATGATTAAATATAAATTTGAAGGCTACGACAAAAATTCAGTTGCAAAGAATGGATCTTTGGAGGCAGAAGATTTTTCAAAGGCTTACAATGTGCTGAAAGATCAAAACATAACAGTTGTAAATCTTGAACCTGAAAAAGTCAGTATGTTGAATTTTTTTGAGGAATATTATTTAAAATTCAAATTAGACAACAAATGGCTGTCAGTTTTTTTCCGCGAACTCAGCGTAATGTCGGGAACAATGGAGTTGCAGGCCGCGTTGGAAACTTTGAAAAATTCGACAGTTGAATCTTTGGAGAAAAAATTGCTTGATGGATTGTTTTCGGCGATTCAAAATGGAATAAGTTTTGATGTGGCGTTAAGTTCGCATAAAAAAATTTTTGCCGATGAAATAATTCAGTCTGTCAAAATTGCATCTGAGAGCGGCAATTCTGAAATAATTTATGCGCAACTTGCTGAACGCTTGGAACGCAGCTACACAATCCAAAAAAAAATTTCAAGCGCAATGTATTATCCAATCGTGGTTTTAATTGCTGCAATTGTTGCGGCAATCGTGATGATAAATTTCACTTTGCCGGTCTTTGAAAATTTTTACACAAGTCAAGGCGCAGAATTGCCGCTGATAACTTTAGTGCTTTTACGCGGTGGCGACTTTTTTATGAACTACTTTTTGCTAATTATATTTTTTTTACTTGTCACGATTTTTTTTGCGATTATAATTTATCATGAAGTCGCTGAAGTAAGATATTTTTTAGCGTGGCTTAAGTGGCAAATAAAAATTTTCCGCGAAGTCGAACTGAGAAACTTTTTTGGCAATATGAAATTTTTGATAGATATCGGAAAAATACCAAATGAAGCGATAAACTTATACTCAAATTCAAGTAGTAATCTATACTTGAAAAAAAAATTGCAGGAAGTTCAAATTTTAGTCAAAAATGGCAAAACTTTAAGCGCGAGTTTGAAAGAAAGTTTGGAAAAAATTCCTGTGTTGTATCTTAACTTGATAATGGTAGGCGAAGAAAGCGGAAATTTGACAAAAATGCTCCGGCAATGCGAAACAATGGCTGACTTTGAAGTTGATGAAATTTTGCGTGCGCTTCCTGCTAAGGCGGAGGTTTATGGAACTTTAATTGCAGGAATAATTGTCGGCGCATTGGTCTTTGCTATTGTCCTGCCAATTTTAAACATTACAACTTTGTTTTGAGGAGCAAAGAGCATGGAAAATTTGTCAAAAGCTATATCAAAATCCACAGATAATATTTTTTGAAGATTGGGAGGATTGGACGCGCAAAAATGATACACTTGACTAATGTTACAAAAATTTACACTCAAAACAATGTTACCGCATTGGAAGATGTCAGCTTGGATATTGAACGCGGCGAATTTGTTTTTTTAGTCGGAACTTCGGGCAGTGGAAAGTCTACGCTGATGAAACTTTTAATGCGCGAAGAATCGGTCACTTCGGGCGGAATAATTGTTGATGGCAAAAATGTTGTTTCAATGCCACAAAATGAAGTTCCATATTTACGCCGCGCACTTGGCGTAATTTTTCAAGACTTCAGGCTTTTGGAAGACAGGTCGGTTTATGAAAATGTAGCCTTCGCAATGCAAGTTATTGAAGCACCGCGTCAGCTTATGCAAAAAAGCGTCGGCGCAGTTTTAGAAATTGTAGGTCTTTCTGAACGCGCAAAAGATTTTCCAAGTCAACTTTCCGGCGGAGAACGTCAGCGCGTTGCTATTGCGCGTGCAATTGTGAATAATCCACGCATTGTTATTGCCGATGAACCGACCGGAAATTTAGATCCGGAAACAAGCTGGGACATCATGGATATTTTTCAGCGCATTAACGCCGCCGGTACAACAATTATCATGGCGACGCACGACAAAAATATTGTAGATCATATGTACAGGCGCGTTGTTGAACTTGAGCACGGAAAAATTGTGCGCGATGAAATTCGCGGCAGTTATGAAAAATTTATCAATAAATATCCTGTCGCAGGAGTGAGGAGTTAAAATTGAAATTACAAACTGTTGAATATTATTTCAGCGAAGTCGGCAAGTCTATGATTCGCAATCGGTGGATGACTTTTGCGTCAATCGGAACTGTTGCAGTGTCGCTTTTTATTTTGGGCGTTTTTTTTATTTTGGTTATGAATATGACAAAAATGGCGGCGGCTTTAGAAAGTCAAGTTCAAATTTCTGTTTACCTGCAGGAAAATCTTCAAGACAAAACCGAAATTGAAAATAAAATAAAAAAAATTAACAGCGTTGCGAAAGTTGAATTTTTTACAAAAGCTCAGGCGTTGGAAATTTTAAAGAATAGGCTTGGCGAACAGAAAAAAATTTTAGACGCACTTGGAAATTCCAATCCACTGCCAAATTATTTTGTCGTGACTGTAAAAAATTCTGATGACGTAAAAAAAACTGCCGAACAAATTTCAAAATTCGGCGGCGTTGAGGAAGTTAAATTTGGTCAAGATGTTGCGGCAAATTTATTTGACTTAACGCATTTAATCAGGCTTTTCGGCTTGATTTTGATGTTGCTTTTGACTTTCGCAACAATTTTTATCATCGCAAACACAATTCGGCTGACAGTTTTTGCGCGGCGTAAAGAAATTGCAATTATGAAATATGTCGGTGCGACTGATTGGTTTATTAGAATACCATTTATTTTGGAAGGCGTTTGTTTAGGTTTTATTGGCGGTTCAATCAGCGCAATTTTCCTGCGTAGTTTTTATTCAGCCATGATTGAAAAAATTTACTCAACGCTGGCTTTCTTGCCGCTGATTGAACAATTTCCATTTATAAATTATCTTACCACAGCAATTATTTTGTCCGGAATTTTTATTGGAAGTTTAGGCAGTACAATTTCGCTGAAAAAATTTCTTGATGTTTAATTACTGCAAGTGATAAAATTTATAAAATTTTTTGGAGGAGGAATTTTCATGAAAAAAGTTGCGGTGCTTTTGGCTAATGGTTTTGAAGAAGGCGAGGCACTTTTCACAATTGATATTTTTCGCCGCGCAGGAATTATTTGTGATTCAATTTCAATTGCGGAAGAATTTGTGACAAGTAGCAGAAATATCACTGTCAAGGCTGATAAGTTGCTTGGCAATTCAAACTTGGCTGAGTACGATATGATTTTTTTGCCGGGCGGACAACCTGGTGCAACTAATTTATCGAAAGATGAACGCGTTCTGCAGATTGTCAGAAATTTTCTTGCGGACGACAAAAAATTTGTTGCAGCAATTTGTGCTGCGCCAATGGTTTTGAAGTCAGCCGGCGTTTCTAAAGGCAGAATTTTAACTTCATACCCCAGCGACGAACTCAAGGCAATGTTTTCCGACGCAAATTACATTGATGACAAAATGTTTGTTCAGGACGGCAATTTATTAACAAGTCGCGGACCGGCAACTGTTATGCCTTTTGCCTACAAATTGATTGATGTTCTTGGCGGCGACAGTAAGCCAATTTCAAAAGCAATGTTGTTTGATAATTTCTTTGCTTGAATAAAAAAAAATTACTCTGCAAACTGCGGAGTTTTTTTATTAAAAATTTTCTACTTAATATAATTATCAGCTAATAATTTTTCCAACTTTGAAACTTTCTTTAGCAATTCAGGAACTTTTTTAATTGCAGATTGTAAGCGCAACCAGTCAGCATGTTGTTGAATTGGAAAACCTGCGCCGAAATAATTTTCCGGCATGCTTTTGGTAATTCCACTACGCGCCGCGTAAACTGAATTGCTGCCAATTTTGATATGACCGACTGTGCCGACTTGTCCGCCGAAAGTTACATTGTCGCCGACAATGGTTGAACCTGAAATGCCTGTTTGCGCAACAATCAAACAATTTGCGCCGATAACGCAGTTGTGCGCAATATGTACTAAATTATCAATCTTAGTACCGTGACCGATAACTGTTGAGCCCATTGCCGCCCTGTCAATTCCGACATTTGCGCCAATCTCAACATCATCTTCAACAACAACATTGCCAACTTGCGGAACTTTAGTATGTACGCCGTCCTTTGTCGTGAAGCCGAAACCGTCCGAGCCAATGACTGTTGAAGCATGAATTACGCAACGCGCACCAATTTTGCAATGTTCGCGTACTGTAACATTTGAATAAATCACAGTTTGCGCACCAATTTTTGCAAAGTTGCCAATGTAAGTGTTCGGATAAATTATTGCGCCGTCGCCAATTTCAACGCCGTCAGCAATGTAGGCAAAAGCCATTATCGAAACATTTTCACCGAGCTTGACATTTTCGCCAATGAAAGCCTTGTCACTGATTCCTTGCGGAATTTTGACTTTTGGCATAAAAATTTCCAACAGCTGAGCGAACATTGGGCGCGGATTTTCAGCTTGAATTTTAATTGCGTTTTGAGGAAATTCGCCTTGAAAATTCGCCGGCATAATAACTGCTGAGGCTTTTGAAAATTTTGCAAGTTCAGCGTGCGCCATATCAGCAAATGTTAAATCGCCCTCGCTTGCCGCGTCAAGTCGATTCAGACCTGTAATTTTAATTTCGCCATTGCCATAAACTTCGCCGCCGATAATTTGCGCAATTTCAGCCAAAGTCTTTACCATATCATCACCGCCTTTTGAAATTTAAAAATGAAAAATTAACTACTGCAATTTTTGGACGACTTCTTCAGTTACATCAATTCCGCCAAGAAATACTGTAGGATTATCTTTTGAACTTTCGACAACCACATCAAGTTTTTTTGTTTCGGAAATTTCGGCAAGTACCGAGTCAAGTTTTTGTCTTAGCTGTGTTGAATATGCCTGTTGGATTCCTTGAGCGCGTCTTTGATAAGTCGATTGCAAATTTGTTAATTCTTCGCCTTCCTTGCCTTCTAATTCTTTCGCTGCCTCTGCTTGAAGTTCCTGCAGTTTTTGTTCGCCTTCATTAATAATTGCCTGAAGTTGCGGTGCTGATTCAACTTTTTCGCCGTCAACATAGCCAATGTTCATTTGACCGCAACCTGTCATAAAAATTGTTGATGCCAATAATGCCGTTGCAAAAATTTTTTTAGTAAAATTCATTTAAAAAATCTCCTCCAATTTGAATTTATTCTGCACTGATACCTTTCAATTCCATAGCCTTAAGCAAATCTTTTGTCAAATCAACAGTTGCATTTGTCGGAAAAATT
>CAJOPJ010000154.1 GCA_905236325.1 uncultured Selenomonadaceae bacterium | reverse complement strand
TATGCTTGCACAGGCTAACCAGTCCTCCAGCGCAGTTCTCAGCTTGCTCCAGTAATTTAGCAGGTTAGTTGGTTAGTTAATTGGCTAGCTACAAAAAATAGATAAAATTTAGCATTGGCGAAAGCCTCGACTAAATGGTAGTAAAGAGACACTTGGTAGTAATGCAGGGAGTTGTCGATCAATCGGTCGGCAACTTTTTGCAAGCAATTATAACTTTAACTTCAAACATTGCGACTGAAACTTAGGTCGAACATTTATAAATTTGGTATCGTCGCGACGAAAGTTGCGTGATATATGTTTTTACTACCGCAGACCCTGCAAGAACGACAGGGTTTATTTTTTTTGCAAATAAAAAAAAACTCCATGCGGAGGTTATTTTATTTATGACAAAGTTATTGAGCCGTCGCCGGAAATTTTTATATGACCTTCAGAAATTAAAAATTTTGGCAACTTATTTTGAATTAAATCTTCAGCTTGCAAGTAATTAAAAATATCAGCTTTAGTTTTGAAAGGCTTGATTTTGTGTTGATTGATTAAAATTTTCAGCAGGAAAGATTCAAAATTATCATCAGCAAAGTTGTCGGAAATAAAAATTGCAGAACTTAATTTGCCGATTGTGTGCAAAATTTTTATTTCGCCGGAAATATCGACAATGCTTTCAATCAAAAAACTGTTCCAATCGACTTTGAGCGTCGGCAATTTTTGGAAGTCGGAAAGATTTTTAGCTAAAAGCCAGCCGCCGTGTTGAGCAATAATCGGCTTGACAAAATCAACTACCTGCTGAGTAATTTCTTTAGTTATGCCGATTGATTCTGTAAAAGCTAAATTGTCTTTATCAATGCGTATAATTTCCGGCATAAGTTTATAAATCAGCGTAGTTTTGTCGCGGAAATAAATTCCTTGCGCGTTGCAAAGTTCCAGAAAATCAGCGATGGAAAATTTATCTTTGCCTTTTAGGTGCATAAGCAGAATTTTTTTGCTGTCGAGGTTTGAAATATCTGTAGTTGAAATGAATTGTCGCGAAAAACTGAATTTATTGCCGAACATATAACGCAAGATGCCGAAAAGTTTTTCAGGAGTATCAATTTGATTGCGCGTAAGAAAATCTGAAAAGTCTTTTTGCAACAAATTAAAAATTAAGCGCGAACTGGCAGGAATTTGATTGCAAACTTCCGGCAAAAATTTTTCCAAGTCTTGGTAGTCATCGGCAGTCAAATTCAGGCGCGAAGAATGTATGTAAGTTTTTTTGGAAATAAAAATTGCGTCCGGAATGTTCGCCATAAAAATTGTAATTTGCTTGCCTTTCAAGATTGGGAATTTATTTTTCAGTTCATCTTCGGTAGCAAAGCCGCGTTTTTTAATAAATTTGTCGATTTCGGAATAATTATTTTTAGTTTCGCCTTTGCAAACAGAATCTTTAGTCAGATTGTAAGGCGCGTTGTAAACTTTCATAACGCCGTGCAGGAAGTAATGATTTTTAATTTGCGTTTCGGCTAATTTATCTTTCAGCGCGTCGAAAATAGCTTTGTAAGTCAAAGTCATTTCCGGCGAACTTTCAACAAAATTGTTAATCATTTCGACAATGTTTTGCGGCACATTTACAAAGTCGGGATGCATATACATTGATTTATCGCAAGGCACGCCAATTTTGGAACTTATTTGCAAATCAATAGTCATGCGCGACAAAATCTTATCGCCGCCAAAAAATTCACGCAGATAACGCAAAAATCGGCTGTAAAAAATTTCATCGGCAACTTTATAGCCTTGTGGAAATTTTTCGCGCAAAACATAACTCAATTTTTCCAGCGTACTCATTGCCGACTTGTAGAAAAATTTTTCACTGCGATTGAAAATTTTATTGATTTCGGTGCGCAAATTTTCTTCAGAACATTTTTTTGAGGTAACAAGTTCAGAAAATTTTTCCTGCATTTGAGAATCGCTTAGAACTTTAGGAAAATCCTTAATCAGCTCGGAATAATCAATTTCTTCCGGCGTTTCAACAACAAAATTAACTGTGCGCGTTGCATTTGCAAAGTAAAAATTATTTTCCGGCGCGTTTAATTTTGACGCAAAAAACCAAATAATCTGCGCAGTAGTTTCGCCAATTAAATTTTTTGCGTCGTCGAAAGTTAAAATATTTTTTCCGCCGCAGAAGTCATTCATAGACTCAAAAAATTTTTTCAAATTTGACTGATTGGCGTTTAAAAATTCCGCAACAGTAGCGTCCTCAATTTTTTGAACTCCGACAATATCCAAATCAAGCATTTTAGCCAGTTCTTCCTGAGATTTACCTTCGGCACGACCGCAAATAACATCAATTTGCTGTTCGCTTTTGAAGGCTGAAAGAATCATCGTATCGGCAAAATTTTTAAAATCTTCGCCGGTGAGTAATTCAATTTCATTCATTAAAAATTTTCCTTTCCGAAATCAATTTTTATTTGCGCGTATTTTGAAAAATTTTTTGCAGATAGCTAATATTATGCAACTTTGAATAAAAATTGTCAATTTTAACCGACTTTGTAAAAATATTTGTTGACATCGCCTTGAAAAAATTTTTTTGTTTGCAGGGAAAATTTTTTCTAGCGTCGAAAAAAATTTTTAATCTTCAATTTGAAAGGAGTTTTATATATGGCTTTTCCAAAAAATTTTCTTTGGGGCGGCGCGACTGCTGCCAATCAATGTGAAGGCGCATATCTTGAGGACGGCAAAGGCTTA
>CAJOPJ010000153.1 GCA_905236325.1 uncultured Selenomonadaceae bacterium | reverse complement strand
ATGTTGTAGATCCAATGCTGTTAATTGATGAATTTTCAGCGGACGCAATTAGATATTTCCTGCTGCGTGAAATAAATCTTGGGCAGGACGGCAACTTCAATCGCGATGCTTTAATTCAGCGCATTAACTCCGACTTAGCGAACGATTTAGGAAATTTACTGCACAGGTCGCTTAATATGATTGGAAAATTTCAGCAGGGAATTTTGACTGCACCTTCAGGTGAAACTGAAATTGATAAGTCGCTTAAAAACATGGCTATTGATACCGCAAAAAATTATCGTGCGCTTATGGAGGATATGAAAATTTCTGACGCAGTAAAATTGGTTTGGCAATTTATCAGCCGCACAAACAAATACATTGATGAAACCGCGCCTTGGAAACTTGCCAAAGATGAAACGCAAAAACAAAATTTGTCGAATGTGCTTTACAACTTGGCGGAAAGTTTGCGTATCGTCAGCGTTTTAATTTCACCATTTATGCCAACTACTGCGCGGCGTATCCATGAACAATTAAAAATTAATCAGGCGTTTGAAGATCTTCAGCTTGAGGACGCAGAAGTTTTCGGCAAACTTGAAACCGGTCATCAAGTCGGCAAGCCTGAACAACTTTTCCCACGCATTGAGGTGAAATAATTTGCGCATCTTACTTGTAACTTTGACTGAATATCTGCCTTTCGCAATAACAACTGCACTGAATCCTATGAACGATTATTGCGCAATAGTTGTTGATGAAGTCGAACCTGCCGCAGGATATCTTGAAAAAATTAACTACCCTAAAAACAAAATTTTTTATTTCTATGACTTGCCGGAATGTTTGTCTGAAAATTACTATGACTGCGTGGTTTGTGTTGCTGAATCGCGCGATTGGAAAAAATTGGCTGATGCAGTGCGCAATGCAGGTTGTCCTAAAGATAAATTTGTAAATCTGGCGTTGGTGCAAACTGCAGATAATTTTTTGCTTGAACGCGCTATGCGTTATTGGACTGAACATTGCACTGAATTTGAAATCTTTGTTACCGGCTTAAGTCATGCTGAAATTGCTTTTATGCCAAAATATTTTAAGCGCAAATTATTCAACTTCGCACGCGGCACTCAAGATTTGTATTTTGATTATCAAATTGCAAAATTCGCCTTCGACTCAGTCAATAATATCCAGGGGGGGGGATACGTAAGGTAATAATCTCCATCGCGCCTTACAGTTTTTATTTTGATGAATCTAAAACTTACGCAGAAAATTTCAGACTTCTGCAGTACGCGATTGCGCTGAATGATGTACACAATTTTTGGTTGCCGATTGAAAAATATCGCGATATTTTAAATCCGGCGTACTTGAATCAAAAATTTCCAATCGACAGCGAAATTGTAAGCGTTACGCCTTTTGCGCAGTATCCGGCTAAAATTGACTACAATGGTCGATTGGCGTCGCGCGAAAGAATCGACAAGTGGAAGGACAGAAATTTTCCTGCAACGCGTGCTGAAAATATAAAAATCTTGGACGACTACTTGACTCTGTGCGAAAAAAATAACGCGCGTCCGATTATGATTTTGCCCCCAATGTCGAGTGGCTACTTAAAACATTTCAGTCGGCAGAAGTTGCAGGAATTTCATTACTTGATTGGCGAGGCGATTAAAAAACATTCAAGCGCAATGTTTGTTGATTTTTGGAAAGTCAGCGGTCTTACTGAAGATGATTTTTTAGATGTCGATCATTTGAACGCGTGGGGCGCAACTAAATTTAGTCATTTTTTTAATCAGTTTATAGAAAATTTATAATTGGAAGGAGAAATTTAATGTTTGAAGATTTCGGCGGCTTTTTGATGAATATGATAGCCTACTTGCCGGGAATAATAATTGCAATGGTAGTGCATGAATATGCGCACGCCAGAGTTGCAGTTGCACTTGGTGATTTTACGCCGCGAATGGCAGGTCGCTTAACACTAAATCCTGCGGCGCATCTTGATCCGATAGGCTTGTTGATGCTTTTAATTGCGCATTTTGGCTGGGCAAAACCTGTACAAATAAATCCATACAACTTTAGCAATCCACGCCGCGATGATATTTTAGTTTCGCTGGCAGGTCCTGCGTCGAACTTGATAACTGCGTTTTTGACTTTGCTTGCGATAATTTTGCTGGTAAAATTTGACTTTCCAATGTCCGACGGTATGCAACTTGTCCTGAACTTCATTATGATTATCAACATAAACTTTGCAATTTTTAATATGTTGCCAATTCCGCCGCTTGACGGCTCGCACATATTAAAGCAGCTATTGCCTTATGACTTGGCAGTGCGTTACGCGGAACTTGAACGCTACAGCTTTTTGTTTTTGATAATTATTTTGATGACACCGATTTTAAGTTATGTTTTTGTGCCGTTGCAAAGATTTATTCTTGGAATTTTTCAAGTCATTGCAAATATTTTGTTGTGATTTAGTCTTTAAACGCTAATGAATAGCGGCTAAAAAATTGACTGAAAGGAAGTTTTTAATTGGAGTTAAGTTTTGCTGAAATTTTAAAGACAATAATTTTGGGCGTTGTCGAAGGCTTGACTGAATGGTTGCCAATTTCAAGTACAGGTCATATGATTTTGGTTGATGAATTTATCAAACTTGATGTCAGTAAAAATTTCATGGATATGTTTTTGGTGGTCATTCAACTTGGCGCAATTTTGGCAGTCGTCGCAATGAACTTTGAAAGGCTGAATCCATTTTCAGCTTACAAATCTAAACTGCAACGCAAGCAAACTTTTGAATTGTGGTACAAAGTTATAATTGCTTGCATACCGGCTGCTGTGATTGGTCTTACATTCAATGACTACATGGAAGAGCATTTTATGACAGCTGAAGTTGTGGCAGGTGCGCTGATTTTTTATGGCGTAATTTTTATTGTTGTGGAAAATTTCAATCGCTACAGAAATCCGCGCATAAATTCACTTGAAAGGTTGGACTATAAAACTGCGCTGATTATTGGCTTGTTTCAGGTTTTATCATTAGTGCCGGGAACTTCGCGCAGTGGTTCAACAATTATTGGCGGTATTTTATTTGGCACAAGTCGCGTTGTGGCGGCTGAATTTACATTTTTTCTGGCAATACCTGTAATGTTTGGCGCAAGTTTTTTAAAGATTTTGAAGTTCGGCATAGATTTTAGCAGTTCAGAAATTACTATTTTGTTTATTGGAATGATAACTGCTTTTATTGTGTCAATTCTTTCAATAACTTTTCTGCTGCGTTACATCAAGAAAAATGACTTCACAGCGTTTGGTTGGTACAGAATCATTTTAGGTATAATTGTTATCGGTTGGCTGGTTTTTATAGGCAATCCTATGTAAAAAAAATCTTGTAATATAAAATATGATTGTGATATTATACTGCGCAGGGAGGTTGATTTTGATGGAAGTCAAGTATGAATCGAAAATTACTGAAGTCGGCGCAATGGCACCGCAATTTTTGGAAAACAACAGCAGCTTTATTTTGATGAACGACGGCTTGCATCCGAACTTGTCAGATATGGTCGTCAGACATTTGCCGAGCGAATTAAAGGCAGATATTGTTGAAGGCGATATTTTAAAAGTCGGACGCACAGAAATGCAAATTATAAAAGTCGGCGAAGATGTCAATAAAAATTTCCGTGAAGAAGGGCACTGCACAGTTGTTGTTAATTCAGAAGGCACAATGCCGGGACAAATTATTGTAAAAGCCGCAATCGTGCCGAGACTTCGCATCGATAATGAAATAACTTTCTACAGCAAATAAAAAAATTTTTTAATCCTGTCAGTTGACAGGATTTTTTTTGCGTAATTTATGATATACTAAAAAAAATTTCTAAAACTTGGAGGAAGGAAAATGCTTGATGACAAAAAAATTGCTTTTATAACTTGCGTCAACAGCGATTGGTGGTACAGTGAATGTCTTTTGTACCTAAAACATTTGCAAATTCCTGAAGGCATGTCTGCTGAATTTATTCCTGTTCGCGACGCAAAATCTATGACTTCAGGTTATAACAGCGCGATGAAAAAATCTGACGCTAAATATAAAATTTATTTGCACCAAGATACTTTAGTTGTAAATAAAAATTTAGTTGCTGACTTGCTGAAAATTTTTGCTGACGCGTCAATCGGCGTTGTTGGTATGATTGGTTGCGTGAATTTGCCAAAAACCGGTGTTTGGTGGGACGGCTTGAGGACTTATGGCAGAGTTTTGCACGCCTGTGAACCGGAAAGCGTTGTAGATTCAGAATGTATGGAGCCGGAAGGACTTTTTGAGGAAGTTGAATCTGTGGATGGACTTTTTTTAGCTACGCAATATGATTTGCCTTGGCGCGAAGATTTATTTGACGGCTGGCATTTATATGATACTTCGCTTTGCAAGGAAAATCAGCGCGTCGGCAGAAAAGTTGTCGTGCCCAATCAGTCGGCGGATTTTTGGTGCATACATTGTCCTAAAGAAAAATCACTTGATCCGGCGTATAGAAAATATCAAAAAATTTTCCTGCGCGAATATGGCGCGGAATTAAATCCTGAGGTTTGAAAATGAAACTTCCGCAGTGTGAAATTTTTTTTAAAAACTACCAACCTGCCAATCTGCCAACTACAAACTATCTGCTAATAAATGGCGGTCGTGCGCCAAATGAAAAATTTTTTCGACAAATTGCGCAAGGCAAAAAAATTATTGCAGTCGATAAAGGCATTGAAATTTGCCGCGCGACAAATATTTTGCCTGAAATGTTAATTGGCGACTTCGACAGCGCAGAAAAAATTTCTATCGACTGGGCGGAGGAAAATAAAATCAAAATCCTACGCCACCCTGTCGATAAAGACTTTACTGACTTGCAACTTGCGCTTGATTTTGTAGAAAATTCAGCGTTGATTACAGGTTGTTTTGGCGGACGCGTGGATCACCTGTTCAGCACAATTTTTACCTGTGCAAATTCAGACAAAAGACTTTTCTTGGCTGACGAACGCGAAATTATTTTTTTCTTGAAGTCGAATGAAACCGCCGAAGTAAATTTCTTTGAAAAGCCATTTGCAATCTCAACTTTGCCGATAACTGAAACTTGCGAAGGCGTAATTTTGAATAATGTTCATTGGCAACTTGAAAATTCAAAACTTCAGCAAAAAATTCCCAATGCAATCAGCAACAGACTTGAAGGCGACAAAATAAAAATTTCTCTGAACGCAGGGTTTTTGGCAATTTATTTTGTATTTTAAAATTTTTAGGAGGTAACTTTTATGTCGAAAATAATTTTTATTGATGTGGACGGCACGCTTGTAAGTTATGATAATGTTCTGCCTGATTCGGCAGTCGAGGCAATACGCGCCGCACGCAAGAATGGTCACAAGGTTTACATTTGCACAGGCAGAAGTCGCGCCGAAGTTTACCAAAATATCTGGGATATTGGCTTGGATGGAATGATTGGCGGCAATGGTTCTTACGTCGAATCGGATGGCAAAGTTATTATGCACCAGGTTATTTCACTTGATGAGGCAAAACATATTGTCGATTGGTTGCACAGTCGCAAGTTGGAATTTTACCTTGAAGCCAACGCAGGGCTTTTTGCCAGTGAAAATTTTGAAACGCGCGGCGAACCTGTCATGCAAGAATATTCCGCACGCAAAGGCAAATCTGAAATTAAAACTGTACGCGAGGCTTTTCCTGAAATGATTTTCGGCGAAAAAAATCTCTATCGCGACGATTTAAATAAAGTCAGTTTTATTTTGGAAAGTTATCAAGATTATCTTGACGCTGTGAAAGAATTTCCTGATTTAAAAGTTGGAACTTGGGGTGGCGCAGGTGAAACTGCACTGTTTGGAGATATTGGCGTAAAAAATATTACAAAAGCTCACGCGATAGAAGTTTTGCTTAAATATCTTGGCGCGGATAAAAAAGATACAATCGCTTTTGGCGACGCAAAAATTGATATTCCAATGCTTGAATATTGCGAAATTGGCGTTGCAGTTGCGTCTGGCGGCGACGAAATTAAAGCTATGGCTGATATTGTCACTGACGCTGTGGAAGACGACGGAATTTACAACGCTTTTAAAAAATTAAATCTAATCTAAGCAAAAAAATTTTAATTTTCTAATTTGACGCTGTCGATAAACAAAAAAAAATTAACCTTCCAATTGCGGAAGGTTTTTTTATTTGCATTTGAAATTTAGTCTTTAAAAAATTCATCGTGAATTGCGTTAACTGCCTCAGTAAGTTGCGACGCTTTAATCAAGCAT
>CAJOPJ010000152.1 GCA_905236325.1 uncultured Selenomonadaceae bacterium | reverse complement strand
GACAACAAGACCGTCCGCTTCCTCAAAAAGCGGTGCAGTTTCATTTACAATATCATTAAAGACGCAATGACCGAGTTCGGAACATTTGCCGCAAGCGATACAGCCGCGAACAACTTTATTGCCGACGTGGACAATTTTTGTTTCAACGCCTTCTGCCTCAAAAATTTTCACCATTTCATTCAATGCGATCGCAGTGTTGCCTTTCGAGTGCGGTGAGCCGTTAATAATTAAAACCTTCATTTAAAACACTCCTAAAAAATTATAATTTAATTCCCAAATCCCACGCGCTTGGCCAAAATCTTTCAGCCATATCCAAAATCGGCGGCACGAGTTCGGGAATATTTTTTACGCTTTTAAGTTGCCAAATTCCTGCTTGCTCAACAAATTCAAATTTAAAATTCAATCTGCCGAAAACTTTTCCATAATATGAATTGTCTCCAAAAATTTCAACTTCGGCAAGTGCGGAATTTTTTTCAAACTTTATGTCTTTAATTTCTGAAGTCAACGCCTGTAAAAATTTTCTCAATTCCCAAGCAGAAAAATCTATCGGCGCAGACAAAAAATTTTTCGGCTGAACTAAATTTTTATCAAAATATGCAACAATTACGCGATTGATAAAACCCAAGTGAACACTTTTGAATTTTGAATTGTACATTTTTAAAACAGTCGCACCAAATTTAAAAAATAAATCGTGCGGATAAAGTTCATGAAATTTTGAACAGTTTTTTGCAAGTTCGTCAGTAACTTCGCCGTAACCGTCATTCAAAAATTTTTCTGCGTTGACGTGTGCCGAAAAATTTTCAAAATCTCTGTCGTTAATTGACGTGCGGATTTTTGCCAGAACATTTTTAAAATTTTCTTCGCGCTCCATTTTTCCTCCTAAAAATTCTTAATTATTGTAATTCAAAATTTGCGCAGTCGAAAAATCTTTCAACGCCTCAAACTTTCTGCCGAGATATTGATAACACAAGCCGCGCGTATAATATGCCTTGCCGTTTGTGTTGTTAATTTGAATGGCGTAGTTCAAAGCCGAAATCGCCGCTTCATAATTTTTTGTATAATAATAAACAATTCCAAGCCCGAGATAAGCGTCAAAATTTCTGTTGTTAAGTTGAATTGCGCGAGTCAAATCATTTTCGGCTCTTTGAAATTCGTTGAGTGAGCCGTAAGCATTTCCGCGCCAAGTGTAAGCCGCAGAATTATTTTCATTCAGTTCGATTGACTCACTGTAAGCCTTAATTGCGCCGCGCAAATTTCCGCTGTTGTGCGCAGCAATACCTTCTTTAAGTCTTTGATTTGCAAGAAATGCGTTATCACTTTTTGCAAAGTCTCTTGTCATTTGCATTCTTAGTTCAGGCGAAGAATGTATTTCTTGATTTTGTTCAAGCGTTGCCAATTTTGATTTTAATTCTGCAAGTTGTTTTTCCTGTTCAGCCAATGACGCTTGCAAAGATTTATTTTGCTCGATCAAGTCATTTTTTGAATCCTTATTCATTTCAAGCCATTTATCAATTTCGTCCGTGTCAATGTCAACCAAAACTTTTGAAGTGAACACAAAACCTGCCGTGTCGGGTCGTACGTCGTAAGTCACGGAATGAACTTTCATAATTCCTGCGGTTATAACTTCGATTTCTTCAGACTTCAATTCTAAATTTGCAACTTTTGTATTGCTGCGGACGAAGACACCTGCTTGTTCCTGTGCCGCCGCCTCTGCGCGTTGTTTTGCACGCTGTTTGGCAACGTCGGGCGTTTCAAAGTCGCTCATTACATATTCGCCGACACCTTCATAGGTTTTAATTTCCGCACTTGCCGAAGAAGTTATTAACATTCCGCAAATTAAGAGCGGCAAGAATTTTTTCATTTTAATCGCTCCTTCAATTAAAATTTTTCAACTGTATTTTTTATCGCGCAACAGGAAAAATCCAATCACGCCGTCAATCGCGACAAGTAACATTATATTCACATTGAAAAAAATATTTGCAATGAAAGTTGCCAAAATTATTACAATCGGCAAGACAAGTTTTTTGCTGAATTGTTTTTTGATTAAGTCAATCGCAACATTTAAAAGTAACGCCGTTGCTCCGCATTGCATGCCTTTCAAAACTAATTGAACAT
>CAJOPJ010000151.1 GCA_905236325.1 uncultured Selenomonadaceae bacterium | reverse complement strand
TACGAAGGCTTTATGAAGTGAGGTATTTTTTATGCAACTTTTATTGATGGGACCTCCTGGTGCCGGCAAAGGTACTCAGGCGGCTGAACTGGTAAAAAAATATTCCATTCCGCAAATTTCAACCGGCGATATGTTTCGTGCGGCTGTTAAGGAAGGAACTGAACTCGGCAAAAAAGCTAAGGCTTGCATGGACGCAGGAACTTTGGTTCCGGACGAAGTCACAGTCGGTATCGTTCGCGAAAGACTTGCTAAGGACGACTGCAAAAAAGGCTTTATGCTGGACGGTTTTCCACGCACAGTTGAACAGGCTGACGCGCTTGCTAAAATTTTGGACGAACTTGGAATTAAACTTACAAAGGTTTTGAATATCCATGTTCCTGCGGAAGATTTGATTGAGCGTGCAGTCGGCAGGAGAATTTGCAAGTCTTGCGGCGCGACTTACCATATCAAATTTAATCCTACAAAAGTCGAAGGCAAATGCGACAATTGCGGCGGCGAACTTTATCAGCGCGCTGATGATAACGCTGACACCATGAAGACGCGCCTTGAAACTTATGAAAATTCCACACGACCTTTGATTGAGTATTATCAAAAAGCCGGAATTTATGCGGAAATTGACGGCAGACAGCCGATAAACAAAGTCACCGAAGATTTAATTAGCGTCTTGTCCTCGGTGAAGGATTGAGGAGGCAAAATATGTCAAAGCAGGACGTAATTGAAGTTGAGGGGCGCGTTGTAGAGGCTCTGCCTAACGCAATGTTCCAAGTTGAGTTGGATAATGGGCACACAGTTTTAGCACATGTTTCCGGCAAAATCAGAATGAACTTTATCAGAATTTTGCCTGGCGACAAAGTTACAATTGAACTTACGCCTTACGACTTATCGCGCGGCAGAATTACTTACAGATTTAAATAAAAAAATTTTTTCCGGCTTTGGTCGGAATTTTTTTTCAAAAAAAATATGCCAAACTAAAAAGTTCAGCACAATTAAATATATTTAACGCAATAAATCAATCACATCGTCGATAAATTTTAATGCAGATTTTTCAGACAGAATTGCTTCGACTTCGTGATTTTTAATTTCAGTGCGCAATTCAAGCAATTTTGGATTTAAATTTTTATTTTGCAAGCAATCTAAAGCTAATCTGTCAGCCTGTGCGATGCGTTGAAATTGTTCAAGTTGCGGCTTACATTCAGCTAAAATATTTTCAGGCAGTTTGTTAAGTAAATCTTGCGCCGCGCTTTCCATGATTGAAATTTCCAAAAGCAGCGGATCGCAATCATAGTTGCGATTTTGTTGCGCTGAATTTACAGCTAAATAGGCAAGCGTTTCAAAATCCGGTGCGTCATTTTGACCGACTTTTGCCCAAGAATTTTCCATATGCCTGGAATGAGCGGCAAAAATTTTCATTGCCGGAGCCAATTCGCCGAACTGTTCATCAATAGCTTTGTTCCAAGCGTCTTGAGAATTATAAATTGCAGGATTGTTAGCGTAATCTGCGCCGGTTGCTAAGGCAATTCTTGAAAGCAAGGGCTGGTTCATTGGATTGAAAAAAATTGCGTGAACATTTGAAGTTGGCAGATTTTCAATTGCGCCGAGTGCCAATTTTGCAGTCAGATAGTCATTGACAGGATAATTCCACCAAACGCCAACCTGCCTGTCGAAAATTTGATTAACCTGTGCAAGTGATTCTTGAGAAATGCCGTCGCAAACAACTGCGTCGCCGGTGTAGAGGACTACAATTTTTTTGTCTAAAGTTGTTGCAAAATCTTCAGTATAAGATTTAATTTTGCCGTTGGATTTTAACATATCAGCGCGATAATATTCAGTAGGCACAGTTAAAATTTGTCCAATGTCGCGGTGATTTTTTCGCAGTTCAGCTTGAATTTTGTTAATAAATTCAGCCTGTAACTTGCCGTCCTCATTGTGGTTACCTTTATCGTCCTTGAGGTCGTCGAAAAAAATTGCAAAATCGCGTACGCCAAGCTGATACATAGTTTCAAGTTTTTGCATCATCAAATTAAAATCCGATTCGCCACGTTTGCCTTTGTAATTTAAATCTTGACCGGGCGAAACTGCAAAAATAAATTTTACGCCATTGACTTTAGCCGCATTAACTAAATTTTGCAACTGTGAAATTTTTTCTGCAGGATAAGGCTCACGCCATTTGTCGCGGTGATACAAATCATCTTTCGGTGCGTAAATATAGGCGTTCAGATTGTGGCGGCGGCAAAAAATCATTAAATCTGCGCGTTGTTCAAAAGACCAAGGCGTGCCATAAAAGCCTTCAATAACGCCGCGCAATGGAATTGGTGCCGCAAAAGTTGTAGTTGAAAATGTTACTATCAATACAAAAATTATTAGGCTGAAAAATTTCATTTTCTAGACTCCTGCTCCTGTCTGAAGTTTTTCAAAATGCAAATTGGCGTTTTTTGGCTGGCATTGCCAAAAGGATTATCAATCAGCAAATCTGCGGCGAGTTGTGCATTCATACCTTCAGTTGCGCCGACAATGCGCGAGCGTTTTAAGTCATTGACATCAGCAATCATTGCGCCGAAACAGCCAAGCCTTGATTTTAAATTGGCGACGACTTTTTCAGGATTTTCAGGACCATAGACAACACACTTGTCGAAAGGCGGCATTGTTCCTGTAACATCATCAATCAGCGCAGCTTGATGACCGCCCCACTTGTAAAACAATCCGCGCTGACCAATGATTTTACCCAAGAAACCTGCCACAAGAGCAAATGCAACGCGCCATTCGCCTTCACGCGCCATTAAAGCCTGCATACCGTGCGGAGTTGCCAAGCTGCCATAGTCCGGAATAAACAGGCAACAAAGTTTTGCCAGGCAGCTGATTTTCAGTTCGTCTGGGCGAACAATATTTCCCTGCGTAATTGCAACAACGCTTTCGGCAACAGTCACAACATCGTCGGGACCGATTTTGCCTTTGGTGTATTTTTCGATAATGTCAACAATATCGTCTTCCGGTGTTAAAATTCTGGTTGGAACTGTCAATAAATTGGAATTGTCAGCGTCTTGTTTTGCATTTTTAATTTCAGGTTCATTATGACTGATTCCTAACAGACTGCAAAGTTCGTCCGCATTCAAGAAAAATCTTGCGATTGAAAAATGCATTGGCGTGCGTCCGACTTCACGATAAATAAATTCAACAGGAAAATCAACCATGTTAGCGGCGGCTTCTTCAAGCGTCAAATTTTTTCGCGCAGTCAAAGTAACTTTTGCGACAAGTTCAACGCTTTCTTGATGTTCCAAAACCAACGTTTCAAAATAATTATCTTCACGCGGCACGCCGAATTTTTCAGCTTTGCCAAAAACTTCCATGCCGTCATACTGTTCAAAAGGCAACTGCGGATGGCAAATTGCGTCAACAATCATTGCCGATTGAGTGCCTTCATTTCTAAATTCAATCACAGTCGAAAGCGTAACTGATTTTGAATTGCGTTTTTCAATTTTCCAAGGCGTGCGACTTTCAATTTTGGGCACGACTTTTTCTCTGCCACGATTGTTTAGATACAACGCAATAATTAAAATCACTGCCAAAATTGCAATTAAAATTCCACAAATAATTGTCACTTTAGTTCCTCCATTTCCATAGCTTGCGCCAGTTTTGAAAAATATTTTTCAGGTAGGCGCGTAATTTTGCCTGTAGTTGCATTTGTAAAAACATTTTTGCTGTAACCTGTCGCAATGAGCAATCCATCACTCAATCGACTGACTTTGTAATCAAATTCCATTTTCGCTTTAGTTAATGCACGCGCAGTTGTTTCAATTTGCAGTTCATCATCGAACTTTGCGCTGTGAATATATTTTGCGCTGATTTCTGTAATTGGAAATAAAAAATTGTCTGCAATTAAATCATTCAGACTAATTCCAATCGAACGCAGATATTCAACGCGTCCGGTTTCAAACCATCTGATATAATTTGCGTGGTGAACAACGCCCATTTCGTCCGTGTTATAAAAATGCACGCGCAGCGAAGTTTTTATTGACAAATCAATCTTCCTTTCTGCAAAATTTTTTGACGCGCAATTATAGCATAATAAATTTACATTGTAAATTCAGATTAACTATCTGCGCGGTAAATAATGAATATTTTTGATTTAATTTGCAATTTATCGGCTCCAAAAAATATTTTGATTATATTATAGCATTGCAGCAAAAAAAAAATAGCAGATAGTTTTTTTTACTATCCACTACCAATTTATAAAATATCAATTATTATTTATTTTTTGTCGTTGACTTCGGTAAATTCAGCGTCGATTGTGCCGTCGTCATCTTTTGAAGTTGAACTTTGCGATTGTGAATTATTTTGCTGACTTGTGAAGTCTGCATTAGGTTCGCCGTTCTGATTCATTGCGCCACTTTGATAAGCTGCACTGCTAAGTTTGTAAAGTGCTTGGCGAACATCTTCAGTCTTTTTCTTGAGCGTTTCAACATCTGCGCTGTTCAAGTCATTTTTCAACGCGTCAGCCGCAGTGCGAACATCTTTAATCAAATTGTCATCGACTTTGCCTTCAAAATCTTTGCAGGTTTTTTCAGCTTGATAGACAGTCTGTTCAGCTTCATTTTTAGCGTCCGCCGCCTCGCGCTGTTTTTTATCTTCAGCTTCGTGCGCCGCCGCTTCCTTAACCATTCTGTCAATATCTTCCTTGCTCATGCCGCTGGAAGACTGAATAACAATTTTCTGTTCGCGACCTGTGCCTTTGTCTTTTGCAGAAACATTGACAATGCCGTTAGAGTCAATATCGAAAGTGACTTCAATTTGTGGAATACCGCGCGGCGCAGGCGGAATATCGCTTAAAACAAATCTGCCGAGCGTTTTATTTCCTGCTGCCATTTCGCGTTCGCCTTGCAAGACATGAATTTCAACGCTTGTCTGATTATCAGCTGCTGTTGAAAATACCTGCGACGCTTTAGTTGGAATTGTGGTATTGCGTTCGATAATTTTTGTGCAAACGCCGCCGAGCGTTTCAATACCGAGTGAAAGCGGCGTAACATCCAAAAGCAAAATATCTTTAACTTCGCCGGCAAGAACGCCGCCTTGAATTGCCGCGCCAACTGAAACACATTCATCAGGATTGATGCCTTTTGAAGGTTCCTTGCCTAAAATTTCGCGAATTGCATTTTGAACTGCAGGGATTCTTGAACTGCCACCGACCAAGATAATTTTATCAATGTCGTCGCCGCTGAGTCCTGCGTCCTTCATTGCCTTTTTAGTCGGTTCCATTGTGCGCTCAACCAAGTCGCGGGTAAGTTCATCAAACTTTGCGCGAGTCAAAGTCAAGTCTAAGTGTTTCGGACCGGATGCATCGGCAGTAATAAAAGGCAGATTGATATTTGTAGAAGTCATGGAACTGAGTTCGATTTTTGCTTTCTCTGCCGCCTCAATTAAACGTTGCGCTGCCATTTTATCTGCAGAAAGATCAACGCCATTGTCGCGCTTAAATTCTGCAACCATCCAGTCCATAACTTTTTTGTCGAAGTCGTCGCCGCCAAGATGTGTATCACCATTAGTCGCTTGAACGTCGAAAGTTCCTTCAGTCAATTCCAGAATCGAAACATCAAAAGTACCACCGCCCAAGTCAAAGACTAAAACAGTTTCATCTTGATCCTTGTCAAGACCATAAGCAAGAGCCGCCGCAGTCGGTTCATTGATAATACGCAAAACCTCAAGACCTGCAATTTTGCCTGCGTCCTTTGTGGCTTGACGCTGACTATCATTGAAGTAAGCAGGAACTGTGATAACTGCCTGTGTGACAGTTTCGCCAAGATAAGCCTCTGCGTCGGACTTAAGTTTTTGAAGAACCATTGCAGAAATTTCTGGCGGTGTATAATCCTTGCCGTCGATTGAAACTTTGTAACTTTCGCCCATGTGACGCTTGATTGATGAAATTGTTCTGTCAGGATTGGAAACTGCTTGACGCTTTGCAAGCTGTCCAACAAGACGCTGACCGTCCTTCGTGAAACCTACAACTGAAGGTGTAATTCTGCTGCCTTCAGGATTGGTGATAACTGTCGGCTCGCCGCCTTCCAAAACACTGACAACACTGTTAGTAGTTCCTAAATCTATACCGATAACTTTACTCATAAAAAAACTCTCCTCTCAATTTGTCATTGAAGTTCTTTCTCTAAATCTGAAAAAATACTCACTATAAAATCATACTGTTTCAGGTAAGAATTATACTTAAAGGCTTCGTAGATAAATTTATAAGCCAGTGGTCTTTCAAGTTTATAAAGGTAACCTTGATTGACGCCGCCATTCACATTAAAGGCACTGTTGTTTACGTGATACTGATGATATTTAGGGCTTTTTAACTCCAGAATAGCGCGTTTAAAAATTTTTATCTGCATTTTATTTTGCAATTCGACATAGCTACAATCGACTCGCCGCCCGCCTTCAGGAGGCCAAACTCCGACGCCTGGTATTCCCATGTTGGAAATCATGAACAATTCCTCTGTTATAGGGGATTTGTAACAGTCTGTGGTGGCCTGACTTATCGCACTAATTCCACCGTTCTTTGCGCCAGCATAGTGGATTATCACATCTTTAGCTTTCACAAGCTCAACGTTGCGCCAAAAAACTTTGTCGGGCATATCCTTCACAAAAAATTCTTTAAGTTCCGAGCTTGATGGATTTGGTGCCCAGATGTATCCGTCTCTACGTTCAAATGAGTAAGTTTGTCCTTGCGTCACAAAGAACACGTTTGGCATGAAATCTCACCTCTACTTAAGAATTATTAACTACCTGAACCATGCTGGGGCGAATAACTTTGCCGTGCGCCATGTAACCGCGCTGAAATTCTGTAGCAATCGCTCCGTCTTCTTTAGTTTCATCTTGAACAGTTCCAACTGCTTGGTGAAAGTTCGGATCAAACATTTTGTCAGTCGTGTCGATTGATTCAAGTCCATGTTTGCCAAGCGCAGAAATTGTCTCCTGCTTTATCATTTCAATTCCCTTGCGAAGAGTCTCAGCGTCGGAATTTTCTCCTTCCGCCGCCTCCGATGCTCTGCTTAAATTGTCCAACAAAGGCAACAAGTCTGTCAAAAAACTTTGCTCAATCATCGCGGCAAGTTCCATTTTTTCCTTCGCTGAACGTTTGCGGAAATTGTCAAAGTCTGCTTGAAGTCTCAAAAGTCTGTCATTTTTCGCCGCAAGTTCAGTTTTTAAATTTTCAACTTCAGTTGCAAATTCTGAACCGGCTGAAATTTCTTCCTGTATGTCTTCGGAAATTTTCTCCGCAGCTAAGTCGGCATTGATTTCCGCGCTGTCACCGTCCTCATTGTTGATTGTAACTTTTTTTTCGTCCGCCAACTCCTCAGCCCCCTTCAATGTAGTGTGGAAAGACTATCACTAATTAGACAAAAAGTCAATAGTCAATTTTTCAAAAAAAATCTTCAAAGCGAAAAAATTTTTTGATATAATGTGAAAAATTTTTTCGCGGAGGTTTTTATGACTGTTGCAATTTTGATTTTAAGTTATCTGCTCGGCTCAATTC
>CAJOPJ010000150.1 GCA_905236325.1 uncultured Selenomonadaceae bacterium | reverse complement strand
GTAAAGGAAAGGCGATAATGTTTACACACATAACTCAGTCCCCTTATGGGACGGTAAAATTAGCAGAAAAAGTAGCAAAACGCGTACGCGAAGGCACTGTCATTTGTTTGGAAGGCGATTTAGGCGCAGGCAAAACTTTATTTGTTCAATCAATGGCGCGGACACTTGGCGTTCAAGGAGAAGTCACAAGCCCAACCTTCAACTTGATGAACATTTATGAAGGCTTTTGCCCAATAGCGCATTTTGATTTGTACAGACTTAACAGCGTTGAAGAATTGGACGAAATTGGCTTTTATGAGTATACAGATTTTCCGGAAGGAATTGTTTTTATTGAGTGGGCAGAAAAATTTCCTGAAGAACTGCCCGACAACTATGTAAAAATTGAAATTGAACGCATTAAAGAATCAAGAAATATGCGCAGAATAACTTTTTCATGCGTTGGCGAAGAACACCAAGAATTTATTGACGAACTGGAGGAATTTGTTTCCAGCGACGACTAGGGAGGTTTTTAAAATGACTGAGCAGGAAGTTATCAACAATCAACTTAAAACCAGAATTGAGATTCAAGACGAAAAGTTCAATATGTTTATGCAAGAAATGCGCGACAGAGATAATCAGCGTCACGCTGAAATGGCGGAAATTCGTTCATTGATTGACGGTACGAATAAATATGTTCGCAACTTAACTTTTACTGCGATTGGAGCTATTGCTGCGATGGTCATTGCTGTTTTGTTGAAATAAAATTTAGTGAGGTTATAATTTGAAAATTTTAGGAATAGAAACTTCGACGCGAGCGGCAAGCGTTGCTGTTGTGTCAGATGACAAAGTTTTAGCTGAAGTAATTCAGGAAAGCAATTCGCCACATTCCGAAACACTTCAAGTGCAAATTGAGGAAGTTTTAAAAAATTCCGGCGTTGGCGAAAAAATTGACGCTGTGGCAATCAGCATTGGTCCGGGTTCATTTACAGGCTTGAGAATTGGTTTGGCAGCGGCAAAAATTTTGGCTTACGCATGGAAAATAAAAATTATCGGCGTACCGACTTTACAGGCGTTGGCATTCAATTTTCCAACTGAATCTGTAACAGTCCTGCCAATGATTGACGCGCAGAAAAATCGCGCTTATGTTCAACAATTTAAAAATTTAATTCCACAAACTGAAATTGAAGTTTGTGCTATTGATGAAATTATAAATTCAGCCGGAAAATTGGAAGGCGAAGTTTTTTTGTGCGGAGATATTTTGCATAAAATTAAAGTTGATTTGCCGACAAATGTAAAAATCGCACCGCCAAATTTAAAAATGCCACGCGCCGCAAATATCGCATTGTGTGGAAAATTTTTGCTGGATTCCGGCAAGGAAGATAATTTAATGAACTTGGAGCCGCGTTATATCAGAAGATCGGAGGCTGAAGTTTTGTGGGAAAAACGCCGACAATTACTTTCCGAAAAATGACTGCCGACGATGCCGAGCAAGTCGCTGAAATTGACTTTAAAAGCTTTTCTGTGCCGTGGAAGATGACTGACTATTGGAGGTACGCGCAGGAAAAAAATATTGAAGCTGTTGTTGGCGAAATTGACAAAAAAATAGTCGCCTATGCGGCGGCTTTTGTTGCTTTTGAAGAATCGGAAGTTTTTAAAATTGCAGTTGAACCTGAAATGCGCGGCTTAGGAATCGGCACAAAAATTTTTGCGGAATTGATTGAATCTGTAAAAAAGCGCGGCGCAACTAAAATAACTTTGGAAGTTCGCCCAAGCAATATTTCCGCAATTAAGCTGTATGAAAATTTCGGTCTTACAAGCATTGGCAAGCGCAAAAATTATTACACAAATCCGACTGAAGATGCGCTTATCATGTGGAATACAGATTTATTTGGTAGTTTGTAGTTAAAAATTGCAGGCGTTGATAACTTCGGCAATTTTTTTTTTGTCCAAATTATCGACATGAAAACCGCCTGTGCAAACAACAGTTGCATTAAATTTTTTGCAAAAATTTTCCGCAACCAGCCTGCAAATTTGTTCGTCCTTGTGACCGATTACATTTAAAACCGAAGTTGTGCAAGAAATTTTTTTTGAATCGGCAAGCGACAGTCGCGGTACAGCCAAAACTGCCGTGCCAATGTGCGGTTTGTCGCCGCCGCGTATCACAATTAAAATATCTTCGCCGACAGGTTGAATTTCAAATTCAATTTCTGCGAACGAAAGTTTTTTATTTATTATCTGCCTTTGCATTGAAAACCTCCGCCAAATTAAATTTCAATTCATTCAACGCACGCTTGATAATTGCGTCAGTCAATTCAGCTTTAGAAAGACCACGATAAAGCATAACCAGCTGTTTTGCGTCATTGGAAAAATAGTCGCCGAATTTAATTTTTGCAGCAAGATTTCGGATTAGAAAATTTTTTTCACTAGCCACAGTCTGCAAAGAAATTTCCTGAGCAATAGGAGCAAATTTTTTTTTAATTTTATCCAAAACTTCGGAGTGCTTAATTTGTGGCTTTGTAAGGAAAATTTTTCTGATTTCACTTCGCATTTTATTGCGTTCAGTGATTTTGCAACTTGCGCATAAAATTTGCTTAGGCGCACAAAGTACACCACAAATTTTGCACTTACGCCAGCCTTGCTGAATTTTTTGCTTATCAGATTTTTTTTTCTGAATTAAACTTTCCAACGCGATTTTTTTTATTTTTGGATTTTTAATTTCAGCAACAAATTCTTCACACTGCGCAATTTCTGAATCCTCAAGTTCAACATCTTCAAAGTGAAATTCTTCGCGCCGAATTGTTTCAGACAAAATGTTGCTTGAAGTTTGTGCCTTTTTAAAATTTTTTGCAAATTCAATTTTTTTTAGCAGCTCCGCGCCGAAAAATTGATTCGCGCGGTCAAGTACATCTTTTGAAATGAACTTGAAATTATCTTTTGCGGCTGAATTTTGCGCATACAAAACCAATTTGTCGCCAACTGCCGTGACAAATAAAATATCTTCAGCTAGGTTGCCGAGAATCTCTTTCCAGCGTAACCGAATTGAATTTACCACAATGCGCTTGCGAAATTTTTCATTCAACTGTTGCAAACTGGATTCAATTGCCATGCCGGCAGGTACAAATTGACTCAATTTTGCCCCTCCTGACTGATTATTTTTCCGCCGTGCACTTGAAAAATTTTTCCAAAATGTTCTTGCGGAAAATATGCTTCCTCCGTCGCTGTAATTAAAGTTTGTATTTGTTCACGGCGCAGGAAATTTAATAATTGTTTGCGCCGCCCTGAATCAAGTTCGCTCATCACATCATCAAGCAGCAGAATGGGATATTCGCCGGTTTCTGATTTTAAAAATTGCAATTCAGAAAGTTTCAATGCAAGCGCGGCAGTTCGCAGTTGTCCTTGTGAACCATAAAATTTTAATTCGCTGCCGTTGATGAAAAATTGCAAATCGTCCAAGTGCGGTCCTAAACTTGTTGAACCACGCTTAATATCAAAAAATTTTCGCTCCGCCAAAGTCGCACGATACCAATTTTCCAACTTGCCGGAGTGAATTATTTTTTCCAATTCAATTTTATCAAAATTTTGCAAGCCGTGAAAGTCATATTTAATTTCAAGATTTTCAGCCTGCGCGGAAAGATTTTTTTGCGCGTCATTTGCCAAGTCATTGAGTTTTTCAACTGACTGCAGACGCTTCAAAGTCAACTGCGCGGCAGAAATTGAAAATTGCTCAGTCCACAAATCTAAATTTGCAGGACTTGATAAGTTGTCGCGAATTTTTTTCAGCAAATTATTTCGCTGCTCCACAAGGTGATTGTACTTAACCAATTCAGCAAAATAAACCGGCGATGCTTGCGAAATTTCACTGTCCAGAAATTTTCGACGTACCGCCGGCGAATTTTTGAACATAAATAAATCTTCCGGCGAAAATAAAACTGAATTTAATTTGCCGACAATTTCGCGAAAGGCAATTGCGTTGCCGTCCAAAAGTACTCGGCGGCGTTTGCGTTCAGCAGAAAGTTCAATCGCCAGTTCGTGCAAAATATCTGCCTTGCTGAAATTTATTTTTATCAGTGCGTTCGATTCACCTGTGCGTACAAGTT
>CAJOPJ010000149.1 GCA_905236325.1 uncultured Selenomonadaceae bacterium | reverse complement strand
TAAAAAAAATTGGCAGGGGTAGCTGGACTCGAACCAACGCATGCGGGATTCAGAATCCCGTGCCTTACCAACTTGGCGATACCCCTGTGACTTTCCGTCAACGCAGGTAATGATACACTGTTGATTTTGATTTGTCAATTATTATTTTTTTATTAAGCCGCCGCCGAGAAGTTCATCGCCGTCATAAAAAACAACAGATTGACCTGCAGTGATTGCACGCACAGATTCAGAAAATTTCACGCGCAACAAATTATTTTCCTCCGAAACTTCACAGTCAAAAATTTTGTTGCCGTAGCGAATTTTTGCTTGAAGTTTTGCCGGCAATTCAGGCTGATAAATCCAATTCACATTTTCAGCAGTCAAAGTATCTGAAAAAAGTTCAGCGTTACTGCCGACAATGACTTTTTTATTTGCCGCGTCCAACTGCAAAACATACAGCGGCGTTGGATTTGCAATTCCAAGACCTTTGCGTTGACCGATTGTATAAAATGCCGCGCCATTGTGTTTGCCTAAAATTTTGCTTTCAGTGTTGATAATTTCGCCCGGTTGAAGTGCAGCAGATTTTTTATCTGCGCGTTCAAGCAAATATTTTTTATAATCATCTTCCGGCACAAAACAAATTTCTTGACTGTCAGGCTTTTTAGCAACAGGCAAATTAAATTTTTCAGCTAAATTTCTGGTGTCAGATTTTGAAAATGTGCCGAGCGGCAAAATTATTTTTGCAAGTTTTTCTGGCGTAAGATTGTAGAGGACATAACTTTGGTCTTTGAAGATGTCGGCGGCTTTTTTCAGCTTAAATCTGTTGTCTTCAAAAACAATTTGCGCGTAATGACCTGTTGCTAAAAAATCTGCGCCAAGTTCCATTGCAAAGTCAAATAACTTGCCGAACTTAATTTTGCAGTTGCATCTGACGCAGGGATTTGGCGTTTTTCCTTGCAAATATTCAGCAACAAAATAATCTTCGACTTCGGCGCGGAAAGTTTTCCTGAAGTCGGCAACATAATGCTTGATACCTAAGCAGTCGGCGACTTTTTTTGCGTCGGCTATGAAGTCTTGATTTTCATTGCCAAACAAAAGCATAGTCACGCCGATAACTTCAAAATTTTTTTGTAATAAAATAGCCGCGACAAGCGAACTGTCAACTCCGCCACTCATCGCGACCGCAACTTTTTTTTTCATATTACCTCACAAAACTGACTTCATAAAATTCTGCAGTTCAGCAGAGGCTTCCTTTGCGCGCAACAGATTTTCAGTTGCGTCGGCAGTTGAGGCAGCCTGTTCTTCGCTGATTTTGCTTGTGTTTTCAATTGCCTTTGTGATTTCCTCAACAGCTTCGTTCATCTGGTTCAAAGTTTGCTGAATACGTTCAGTTGCTTCGCGTGATTGTTCAGCAAGTTTGCGAACTTCTTCCGCAACAACAGCAAAGCCGCGACCTTGTTCACCGGCACGTGCGGCTTCAATCGCAGCATTCAAACCAAGCAAATTTGTCTGCCCTGCAATGTTGGTAATGAACTCGATAACGCGCATTGTGTCGGAATTTTTTTCTTGCAGGAGCTTAGCCATTTTGATTGACTCTTGCCCTGCCGCCGCCAAAGTTGACGCGCTTTTTGCAAGGTGCTGCGTCGTTTCAAAAACTTTGTTGGTGATGTTAACAATTTCATCGACAGATTTTCTGACACGCTCGCGCGCCTCTTTGTCATTTTGTGCATTATTTACTTCTGCCAAAATTATCTTCCCCTTTCGGTTGATTAAGATTTATTTAATAAATTTTTTGCTAATTTAACAGCAGCGACGCCGTCTTTTGCGTAAGCGTCCGCGCCGGCTGAATCTGCGTAGTCTTGAGTAAGTGCTGCGCCACCAACCATAACTTTTGCTGTGCAACCTGCATTTTTTAAATCCGCAATGACTTTATCAATCTGAACCATTGTAGTCGTCATTAAAGCGCAAAGTCCGACAATATCAGCTTGACTTTCAATTGCCGCACGAACAATTTCGGCTGAATCAACATCTTTGCCCAAGTCGATAAGTTTAAAGCCGCTGTTGGAAATTAACGCGCCGACAATATTTTTGCCAAGGTCGTGAACATCGCCTTTGACTGTCGCAATTACAAAAGTTCCAAGCGTTTTAGTTTCTTGAGTCGGCAAAAGTTCTTTCAGTTTGTCAAAGGCAACTTTCATAGTTTCCGCACTTAACAAAACCTGTGGCAGAAAAATTTTTCCTTTGCCGAAATCTTCGCCAATGATGTTCATTGCGGCTGTTAAAGATTTTTCGGTAATTTCATTTGTATTATAATTTTCTGCGATAGCTTTTGCAACTAAATCTGAAATATCATCTTTCGCGCCTTCAATAACAGCCTGCTTAATTTGGTTTAAAATATCGCCGCTGAAAGTTTTTTTACTTAGTTCGGATTGCTGAGGTTGAACTTCCAGCTTGCTGAATAATAAGCCATTTGCATCGTTGCCCAAAAGTGCCGCACTAGCCTTCAATGCGTTTTGCATTGCATCGTCGTAAGGATTCATAATCGGCGCGTCAAGTCCTGCCGCAAGACACATTGCAAAAAATGTTGAATTTATCAGCGGACGATTTGGCAAGCCGAATGAAATATTACTAAGCCCCATTGTTGTAGGGTAGCCAAATTTTTTGCGGTAGAGTTTCAGCGTTTGCAAAACTTCAAGGCAAGCATTTTTGTCAGCCGAAATTGTCATAACCAGTGCGTCAAGCAAAAAATCGCCGTCATTAAGTCCGATATTTTTAGCTGCATCAATGATTTTTTCAGCAACTTCGACGCGCTCAACTGCAGTTTTAGGTACGCCTTTTTCAGTCAAAGGCAAAACCAAAATCGCCGCGCCATATTTTTTAGCAAGTGGCAGAAATTTTTCAAGGCGTTCAGGTTCAAAACTGACAGAATTTATTAAAGCGCGTCCGGGATAATTTCTTAAACCTGCTTCAAGTGCGGCAGTATCTGCTGTATCAATTACAAGCGGCGCGTCAGTTATCTGTGAAATTTCCTTGACAGCCTGCGCCATAACTTTAGCTTGATTGATTCCGCCAACGCCCATGTTCACATCAAGCAAATTTGCGCCGGCTTTTATCTGATTAACAGCGTCACGTTTAACGCCAAGTAATGAACCTTCCTTGATTTCGGCGGCAAGTTTTTTCCTGCCTGTTGGATTGATTCTTTCGCCGATTAAAACTGTCGGCAAATTTTTATCAATCGCAACTGTTTTACTGCGACTTGCCAATGTCAAAATTTTTTTATAGTTTCTTTCGACAGCGTCAAGATTTTTAACATTTTCAGCCAACGCCTTGATATGTGCAGGAGTTGTACCGCAACAGCCGCCAAGATAACTTGCGCCGGCTTCGACAAGTTTTGTGCCCCAACTGCCAAAAGTTTCAGCGTCCATTGGAAATTTTGTAACGCCTTTTTCAAGGTAGGGCATACCTGCATTTGGTTGAACGCTGATAGGTTTATTTGTATTTGCGGCTAAAATTTTCACCACAGGCAAAAGTTGTTCCGGTCCGAGCGAACAATTCACGCCAATAATATCTGCGCCCATTGCGTCCAAAATTATTGCGGCTTCACGCGGCGAAGTACCTGTAACAGTTCTGCCGTCTTCGCTGTAGGAAAGTTGACAAATTACAGGCAAATTGCAAACATCGTGACAAGCTAAAAGTGCGACGCGCATTTCTTGAATATCAATACAAGTTTCGATAATTAAAAAATCTGCGCCGGCTTCTGCTAAAGCTGTTGCCTGTTCAGAAAAAATTTTGTACGCGTCTTCAAAATCCAAGTCGCCCAGCGGCGAAATAAATTTTCCTGTAGGACCGATTGAGCCGGCAACTTTGACATTTCCGGCTGACTTTGCAATTTGCACTGCAGCAAAATTCAGTTCGCGAACTTTATTTTCAAGTCCATAGTGCGAAAGTTTCAGACTGCTTGCGCCGAAAGTGTTTGTTTCAATAATTGTTGAGCCGGAATCAATGTAGGCGCGGTGAATTTTTTTTACAACTTCGGGCGCGTCAAGGTTCATAAGTTCCGGACATGCTCCTGCTTTAAGTCCACCTTCTTGAAGCATTGTTCCCATTGCGCCGTCAAAAATTTCAATCATAAAAAAATTTTCCTTTTCGATAGAATTTTTGTTAATTATATCAAATGCGCTTGCAATATTCAACAAAAATTCAGATAAATAAAAAACTCTGCAGTTGAATTGTCAAGCGGCTGTTACAAAAAATTTTTACAAAAAAACTTTTAAAGATTCTGAAAAATGTTATAATGTTAAAAATGACCGCGACAGGAGATGATAAATTGAAAAAATTTTTGTTAATGACAGGAATAATTTTTTTTCTTTCAGTAGCGGCAAATTTTTTTGAAGCTGAAGGCGCACCGGAGGAAAATGTTTTGCCGGAAAATTTTTATTCGCCGTGGGGCTATGATGAATATAAAGTCGGCTATGTAAAAGGTACCGGTTTTCTCAATGTTGACGAAAAAAATCACATTACCGGCTATGGCTATGAGTACATGGAATTTTTGGAAATGTACGCGCATTGTCAGTTTGAATACATCGGCTACGAAAGTTGGAATGAATTGGTTGAAGCCTTCCAAAACTACGAAGTCGATATGATACCTGCAATGCCGGGCGATTATCGCAAAGTTCCAAAATCTAAACGCACTTCGCATGTAATCGGCTACTTTCCAATGGAACTTGTGATAAAAAATCGTGAACTTAAGCCGCACCTTAAAATCGGTCAAGTTACAGCAAACTATCCAACGCCCGGCTTTGAACTTATTGCTCGCTCCGAAGGTTTTACTTATGATGAAATTGTGTTTCAAAATTTTTCCGAAATGAAAGCTGCTTATCAGCGCGGCGAAATTGACGGCTACATTGACGCGCTTTTAGAGCCGAGTAAATCGCAGGAGGCGTTTGCACTTTTTGACAGGCAAAGTTACAGATTGCTTTTGCATGAAGATGCTAATCCTGAATTTTATGACAGAATTGACAAGGCAATGGATCAAATGCTTTTGATTCAGCCCAGCATACGCGAAAGGTTAAGTCAAAAATATTTGCGTTCTGAAGTTTTTCCATTGACTTTAAGCCGTGAAGAGCGCGAATATTTGGATAAGAGAAAAAAAATTAAAGCCGCTATTTTTATTTACTATCAGCCATTTGCCTATCACGATGAGAGTGGCAATTTGGTAGGATTGTTTCCTGAAATCGCAAATAAAATTGCGGAAGATTTAGGCATTGAAATTGAAATTATCGAAACGCACTCAATCAAAGAAACGCACGATTTGATACAAAGCGGCGGAGTTGATATTGTTCTGGACGCAATTTTAGATCATTCTTGGGCAGAAAATGCAAATATTGAAGTCACCCAATCCTACCTAAATTATGAATATGTAGCTGCCACGCGTGAAGGCTATGCTCTTGACATTACAAAAAATCCACGCGTTGCTGTTGTAGACAGAATGCTTTACACTAAGTACATTTTGTATGAAAAAATACCTTCCAAAAATATTGTTCAGTGTGACAGTTGGGAGGAATGTTTGCAAGCAGTTGCCGATGGTCGCGCAGATGTAACATTTATCTTGAAAAGCGCAATTCAGCCTTTGATGATTCAAACAGGCACTTATGGCATTGAAATTTCTCCAATGACTTATTTTACAGAATCTTGCACTCTTGGCGTTTATGCTTATGAAAATTCCCACCTTTGGCATATTTTGAACAAGGAAGTTAATCTCTTCAGCAATACTTGGATTTACAATATGCTTAATAAACACATAATGGCAACGCAAAATATAACGCCAAGTTGGCTTATTTATCATCACCCAATCAAAGTAATAATTTTTGTTGCGCTGTTATCAGTCGCAATCGGCAGTTTCATTATTTATCGAAACAGAGTTCAGCAAAGACACTTCGAAATGGTTCAACGCATGGCGTACACAGATTTACGCTACGACTTGCCAAATGTAAGTTGGCTTGAAAAAGAAATTCCTGACGCATATAGAGAACTTCTGCATTCTGAACCAAACTTAAAGACTTATTTTGTTATTTTTGAAATGGAATCAGGCGCAATTGTCGCCGAAGAAACCGGTCACAAGTTGATTGACAAACGCTTTAAAGAAATGGCAAATCATCTTGAAAAAGAACAACCGGTAATGTATATTGCCGCAGGAATTGATGTCGAACATTTAATTTGTTTCTGCAAAGATATCGACATTGAAGAAATTACAGCTTGGACAGAAAATATTGTCAAAAATTACAGATATATCGACACTGCCGATGCTTCTGCGCGAATTGTTTTGCATACACGCGCCGGAATTGCCGAATACACACCAAAAATTTATATTCAACAAGGCATTGACAGAGCACTTTCTGCCTGTCACAACAAGTCAAATGAATCTGTTAAAGTCTTTGATGAAAAACTGGAAGAACAGCTTAAAACCAGACACAACATTGAAAGCAGAATGGAACAGGCTTTGCATGATGGTGAATTTAAAGCATATTATCAACCAAAATATGACTTGCGCACACGAAAAATCATTGGCGCAGAAGCCTTAGTACGCTGGATTAGTCCTGTTGATGGCTTTATGCCGCCGGGAAAATTTATTCCGCTGTTTGAAGAAAATGGCTTTGTAATCCAAGTTGACTACTATATTTTAGAAAAAACCTTTCAACTACAAAAAGAGCGCCTTGAAGCCGGCAAGGAAGTTGTGCCAATTTCAGTAAATCAATCGCGCCTGCATATGACTGAAGAAGGCTACTTGGACAAAATGCGCGCTATTGTTGAAAAATATAACCTGCCTCAAGGCATTATTGAACTTGAAATTACAGAAACAATGTTTGGTGACTTCGACAGCAAATCCAGTCAGCAAAATGCAAAAAATATTGTGGATGGCTTGCACGAACTTGGCTTTTCATTGTCTGTTGATGATTTCGGCAGCGGCTATTCCTCCTTCAGCTTACTGGGCGGCTTGCCTATGGAAGTTATGAAAATTGACAGGTCAGTTTTGATAGGCGCAGATACTTCAGACAGAATGAAGGAAATTTTAAGCCAAGTCATTCAGCTTGGTCACGCGCTTAAAATGGAAGTTCTTTGCGAAGGTATTGAAACGCCTAAACAGGAAAATTTGCTTATGAGTTTAGGCTGTTATCTCGGTCAAGGCTTTTTAAATGCAAAGCCTATGCCGGTTGAAGATTTTATAGATTTTTTTGAAAAGCGCAACGCTGAAGTTGCAACAAAAGCAGGTTAAGTTATGAAAAATTTACAGGCTGAGGAATTAAAAATTTTGGAAGAAACATATCGCGGCGCAATTCCGGAATTGAAGTTTGATTCAGAATTTGAATTGTTGGTTGCGGTAATTTTATCCGCACAATGCACAGATAAGCGCGTCAATCAAGTTACGCAAATTTTATTTCCAATAGCCAACACGCCGGAAAAAATTTTACAACTTGGACAAGTCGAACTTGAAAAAATTATCAAGCCTTGCGGTTATTATCACGCAAAAGCTAAGCACATTATCGGCACAGCGGAAATTTTGTTGAAAAATTATTCCGGCAAAGTTCCAAGCGACTTTGCGGAGCTTATTAAACTGCCAGGCGTTGGACGCAAAACTGCAAATGTCGTGACTTCTGTTGCATTTAAAAATCCTGCAATCGCAGTTGATACGCATGTTTTCAGGTTGTCCAACCGGCTGAATTTGTCGATTGGAAAAACTCCGCTTGAAGTTGAACTGGGCTTGCAAAAAATAATTCCGCGCGAAAAATGGTCAGACGCGCACCATTGGCTTATTTGGCATGGTCGTGAAATTTGCAAGGCACGCAATCCAAAATGCGCTGATTGTCCGCTAAATAAAATTTGCCCAAGTTCGACAATAAAATAAAAAATTTTCTGCAAATGCAGGATTAAAATTTGCTTTGCAGAAAATTATCAAAAAATTAAAATTTTTAATCGATTTGGAGGGTTTTAGATGTCGAAAAATTTTTATGAAACTAAAATTGTCGGCGTAGGCGGCGATGTTCCAAAGTTTATGAGCGCAATAAAAATGATTGTCTTGTTTGACGATTCAATGATTTTGCCTGAACTGCGCGAATTTTCAGTTCTGCACAGCGGTAACAAATTAACCGGCGTTATCAAGCCCGGCGACATTTTAAAAATTGCCGGAAGTGAATTTAAAATTGTCAAAATCGGCGGCGAAGTTCATAACAATATTCGCACGCTCGGTCACGTAATTATCAAATTCGACGGCGGCGAAGGCGACCTCATGGAAGGCAGTATTCACGTCGAAGATAAACCTATTCCAAAAATTCAAATCGGCGACTCAATCACAATTCAAGAAGCCGGTAATGACGCACTGAAAGGCAAAAAAGTCAACATTAGCGGCGACGACGACGCTGTTGCAGATGCGCTGAAAAGTGTTTTGACAGAAAACGGCGCGATTATTACTTACGACTCAAACGCAGATATAAATATTAGCGTTAAATAATTTTACTTTCGCCAAGTTGCTTTAATTTAGCAACTTCAGACATAATTTGTTGTGCGAAGTTATTTAAATCTTCCTTGTCCTTCGCGTTGCCTGTGAACTGCAAAGGTTCACCAAAGACAACTGCAAGGTCGGGGAATTTTTTTTGTGCGGAAAAAATTTTTTCAGTGCCACAAATTGCCGCCGGAATAATTTTAGCCTTAGTCATTGCGGCAATTACGCTGACGCCGGATTCAGCCTTGCCAATTTTGCCTGTTTTACTGCGCGTGCCTTCAGGAAAAATTCCAAGGCAATGCCCAGACTTCAAAATTTTAATTGCAGTTTTAATAGCAGTCTTATCAGCCGCGCCGCGCTTTACCGGAAAAACATTCAAGCCGC
>CAJOPJ010000148.1 GCA_905236325.1 uncultured Selenomonadaceae bacterium | reverse complement strand
TGTGTACTTGCTTAAATTTCCTGTCTGCCTGTCGCCGAACCTTGAACCGATTGCAATGACTAAATCAGCCGCCGCGATTGCGTGATTGGCTGCTTTATTGCCGTGCAAACCTGCAAAGCCGAGATGTTGAGGATGACTGCGCGGAACTGCGCCAATCCCCATTAAAGTATTTACAACAGGCAAATTATATTTTTCAATGAACTGAATAATTTCAGAAGACGCGCCTGCAGAAATTGCTCCGCCGCCGACTATTACTGCAGGTCTTTCAGCATTTACAATTTCTTCGACAGCCTCCGCGCAGGTGATTTTAAAATCTGCGTCAGGCGTGCCGATATTTTTTTCAGTCAGCGACTGCGGCTTAAAGTCAATTTCAGCAAAAAATAAATCTTTTGGAATATCAACAAGCACAGGTCCGCGACGACCACTAAGCGCAATTTCAAAAGCTTGCCGCACTGTGTCAATCAATTTGTGCGCATCTTTGACTTTGAAGTTGTGTTTTGTAACCGGCATTGTAATATCTAAAATGTCTGTTTCTTGAAAAGCATCGCGTCCAAGCAAATTTGTATCGACTTGTCCGGTAATTGCCACGACAGGTATTGAGTCCATAAACGCAGTTGCAATACCTGTAACTAAATTTGTTGCGCCGGGTCCTGAAGTTGCCATACAAACGCCGACTTTGCCTGTTGCGCGTGCGTAGCCGTCAGCCGCATGCGCCGCATTTTGTTCGTGCGTCACCAAAATGTGATTGATATTTTTTTCATCATAAAGCGCGTCGTACATTGGCAGAATCATTCCGCCGGGGTAGCCAAAAATTGTATCAACGCCTTGTTCTTTTAGACATTCGACCAAAGCTTTTGCCCCGCTCATCAACATAAAAGTTTCCACCTTTCCATTAGCGGTTTTAAGTGTTAAAATCATAAAATATTTTCAACAACAAGTCAAATTGAGGGGGACTAACTTAACATGAAAAAAATTTTGCTGCTGATTTTAATTTTGCTGATTGGTGCAAGTTACGCTATCGGCAGTTACTTTGTTACATTTGCTATTGAACGCGGTGAAAATGGCGAACCGCCGGCAGCTGTTGCTGATATTGCTGAAGCCGGCTTACAAGCTCCGCCAAAGCCAAATTTTCCTGCCGAAGTTTTGGAAATTATTTCGGCTGACGGCTTGAAACTTTATGCAGATTTTTTCACGCCTGAAATTAAATCTGACAAATTTGCAATTTTAGTTCATGGTTACGGTCGCGACAGGACTTTTGCTTATGATTACGCTGAGGAATATTTAAAGCGCGGCTACAATGTTTTAATTCCGGACTTACGTTGTGCCGGCGAAAGCGAAGGCAGATACTTAACAATGGGCGCGTTGGAAAGTCGCGATGTTGCGCTTTGGGCTGAAAAAATTTCTGCTGAAAATCCTGACGCAAAAATTTTCCTGCATGGCGTGTCAATGGGCGCGGCTACTGTTATGATTGCGTCCGCGCTTGAAATTAAAAATCTTGTTGCAGTCGTGGAAGATTGCGGCTATACCTCAGCTTACGCAATGTTCACTGCGCAACTTTATGAACTTTTCGGTTTGCCGGAGTATCCGCTGATGCCGATTGTCGATATTGTCAGCAAAATTCGCACAGGCGTTGCAATTTCTGAAGCGTCGCCTATTTCCGCCGTTCCCAATACAAAAGTTCCAATGCTGTTTATTCATGGCACGGCTGATAAACTTGTGCCTTACAGAATGATGAATGAACTTTATCAAGCCTCAAACGCACCGCACAAGGAAATTTTTAAAGTCGAAGGCGCAACGCACGCCGAAGCTAAAAATCAAAATCCAACTGCCTACTTTGACAAAGTTTTTGATTTTTATGATTCGGTAATTTATAATTAAAAAAAATTTTTTTCGGAGGGGATTAAGTTGTTGAAAAAAATTTTAACAGGTGCTTTAATTGCAATTTCTGCACTTGGAAGTTTTTCGGTAAGCTATGCGCATTGTGGTGATAATAATTATTATTGCGCCGGCGACAGCTGCAAATGGCGGAGGTGATTTAAATGGCTGGCTACACAACTACAACGCCTGACTGGGCTGTATCGAATCAGTCGGCGGTAATGAGCGGAATTGAAGGCATTAAAGATACAACTGTCGGCAACATAAATCCTGAGTACACGGCGGGCAACTTCAAGCCGCGCAAAAAAAATTTGACTGAAGATGAAATTGTTGAGGGCGTATCAAACTGCGACAGGACAGTTTTGTCACGCGCAATAACCTTGATTGAAAGCAACAATCCGCAACATTTTGCAAAAGCGCAACGCGTCCTGCAAAGACTTCTGCCACGCACAGGAAAAGCTTTGCGCGTTGGAATTACAGGCGTGCCCGGCGCAGGTAAATCAACTTTAATTGAGGCGTTTGGAAATATGCTTTGCGACGCAGGACACAAAGTCGCTGTGCTTGCAGTTGACCCAACAAGTTCAATTACTAAAGGCTCGATTCTCGGCGATAAAACGCGCATGGGAACTTTAAGCCGCCGCGTTGAAGCATTTATCAGACCAAGTCCTGCAGGCGGAACCTTAGGTGGTGTTGCGCGTAAAAGTCGCGAAACTATGCTGATGTGTGAGGCGGCAGGTTACGATGTAATTTTGATTGAAACTGTCGGCGTCGGTCAGTCTGAAACTATTGTGCGTTCAATGGTAGATTTTTTTATGTTGGTGGTTTTGACAGGCGCAGGTGACGACTTGCAAGGCATCAAAAAAGGCATTATGGAACTTGCGGACGCGATTGTTGTTAATAAAGCAGACGGCGATAATTTAGTTAAAGCAAAAGTCACACGCGGCGAGTACGAAAGAATGATTGAATTTATCAGACCGGCTACCGAAGGCTGGCCGACTCATGCTTACCTTGCAAGCGCGATTGAAAAAACAGGTTTGGAAGAACTTTGGCAGGTTGTTCAGGTTTTTAAAAAATTAACTACCGAAAGCGGAGTTTTTCAAAAGCGTCGCGATAGTCAACTTTTAGATTGGATGTACGCAATGATTGATGAACATTTGCATAATTTATTTTTCGGCGACGCGGTTATCAATGGGCGTATGCCGGAAATTAAAGACGCAGTTTTAGGTGGCGTAATTTCACCAACTCAAGCTGTTGCCGAGCTTGTTAAAATTTTCGATGTCAAACGCGCAGCTGAAAAGAAAGTCGATCTGTTCAATGCTTAAAAAATTTTTCATTGCAATTTCAATTTTTGGAATTTGCAACTTGGCAAACGCAGAAACTTTAGAACAACAAAAAGCAAATTTCGACGCACAGGCTGAACGCGCTAAACAAGCCGCAGAAATTTTACAGCTGAAAATAAATTCAGTTTCCGAAGTCAAACGCGGACTTGATGAAGCCGCCTCAGCCGCAATTTTGGATTACAATCAAAAGCAAGCCGCGCTGGATAAAACGCTTGCAGAAATTTCTGACGCTGAAAAAAAACTTGCCGCACTTCAAGCTGAATATTCAGAACGCAAAACAGTTTTTGAAAGGCGCGTGCGTGATATTTTTATCAATGGTCAAATTTCCTATGTCGATGTGATTTTTGGCGCAAAAGATTTTGCTGACTTTTTAACGCGCATGGATTTATTAAAACGCGTGATTGTTCAAGATTCCGAACTTGTAACTTCGCTTTTGAATTATCAAACTCAAGTTCAAAATTTGACTGCTGATTTGGAAGTTCAAAGACAATCTCAAGAAAGATTAGCCTTGCAAGCTGAACAAGCTAAAAATCTCAAGCTGGAAAAAGTTGCCGCACAACAGGAAATTATCGACAAAATGCAAAATGACTTGGAAGTCTATAATCAGCAGTATGATGAAATGATGGCGTCGTCGCAGGAAGTTCAACGCTTGATTGAGGAAAGTCAATTTCGCGTTACCACAACGCAAGGCTATGTTTCAGATTCCGGCAAAATGATTTTTCCTGTCACAGGCGAAATTACTTCAGAATTTGGCTGGCGTACTCATCCAATTTTTGGTAACCAACGCTATCACAGCGGCATTGATATTGCTGCTGAAGCCGGCACTGAAATTTTAGCCGCGCAAAGTGGCGTTGTAATTACCGCAGGTTGGATTGGTGGCTATGGCAATACTGTTATGATTGATCACGGCGGCGGAATTGTTTCACTGTATGGTCACAATCAAAGTCTGGCTGTTGATGTTGGGCAAACTGTCACGCAAGGTCAAGTTATTGCTTATTGCGGCTCGACAGGCAATTCAACCGGTCCACATTGCCACTTTGAAGTCAGGTTGAATGGCGATGCTGTAGATCCCAATGACTATGTAAATTAAAAATTTAACCTCCCAAGCGGAGGTTTTTTTGTAAATTTTTTTTACTTTACAAATTGAAAAAAATGTCGATAATATCTCTGTGAGTTTTTTTGTTCAGAAAGGAAG
>CAJOPJ010000147.1 GCA_905236325.1 uncultured Selenomonadaceae bacterium | reverse complement strand
TTCGATATAAACTCTGGTGTCGCGTGGAATTGAAAGTAACGACGCTTTATTTTCCGACAAATTTAAAATCATCAGCGTATCGCTACGCCCAACATCTTTATCGCGTTCGTCAACGCCGAGCAACATAATTGTCATATCTTTTTGCAAGGAAGGCAAAATTGTTTCGGCGTTGGATTTTTTTTCTTCGGACGCACCAAGTAAATTTGTTGGCGATGGATTTTGATTTGATTTGTTGAAAAAATTAAAATTGAAACCTGAATAAATTCCGCCAAAGACTGCGGCGATTATTAAAAAAACAGCTAATGATAAAAATAATTTCTGTTTGGCTTTTTTGCGGCGCAATGCACGACGCGCAGCCAATTTTTCTGTGGTTATCAAAATTTTCACCTCCTAAAAATTAAAAAAAAACCTGCAATTATTATAGCAGATTGATTTTATTTTGCACTGAAAAATTTTTGCTTAAAAATGCTTGAAACTTTTTTTGCAGATTGTTAGAATATCAGCCTTGTTGTTTAAATTTTTATAATTGCGAAAGGAGCGAACTATGGATAAGAAAGAAGCACTCGCGCAGGCAATGAAGCAAATTGAAAAAGAATTTGGCAAAGGCGCAATAATGAGGATGGGCGATGTTGGCAAACTTGATATAAATATTGTGCCGACAGGAATTTTGCCTTTGGACGTGGCGATTGGTATTGGCGGACTTCCACGCGGCAGAATTATTGAAGTTTATGGTCCGGAATCCAGCGGAAAAACTACTGTAACTTTGCATATGATAGCTGAAATGCAAAAAAATGGTGGAACTGCAGCTTTTATTGATGCCGAACACGCGCTTGATCCTGTTTATGCAAAAAAACTTGGCGTTGATGTCAATGAACTTTTGGTTGCGCAACCTGATTTTGGTGAACAAGCACTTGAAATTGCGGACGAACTTATCAGCTCGGCAGCAGTTGATTTAGTTGTTATTGATTCTGTCGCCGCACTTGTTCCTAAAGCTGAAATTGAAGGCGACATGGGCGACGCTCAAGTTGGACTTCATGCAAGAATGATGAGCAAGGCGATGAGAAAATTAGCCGGAATAATTTCAAAAACTGATACTATTGCAGTTTTTATAAATCAAATTCGCGAAAAAGTTGGAGTAATTTTTGGAAATCCTGAAACTACAACAGGCGGACGCGCTTTGAAATTTTATTCCAGCGTGCGTCTTGAAGTTCGCAAAGGCGAAGCAATTAAACAAGGCACTGAAGTTGTTGGCAATCGAGTTAAAGTTAAAGTCGCAAAAAATAAAGTTGCGCCGCCTTTCAAAACTGCTGAATTTGATTTAATGTATGGCGAAGGTTATTCAAGGCTTGGCAGTATTTTAGATATGGGCGTTGAGTTTGGAATTATTGATAAATCCGGCGCATATTTTTCCTACAACGGCGAAAAACTCGGTCAAGGCAGAGAAAATGCTAAAAAATTTCTGCGCGAAAATGATTCAATTGCTTTGGAAATTGAAAATAAAATTCGCGACTTAATTAAAACTTCTAATGAAATTTTGGAAATTGGCACAACTTCTGATGAAACTGAATTTGAAAATTTTGAGGATTAAAATTTTTATGACTCCTGCGCGGAGTTTTTTTTTGCAGGAAAATAAATTTCTGCGTTGAAAATTTTTAAAAATTTTTGAGGAGGTTTTGTAAAAATGATAAAAAATATTTTAGTGCCGGTTGACGGCTCGGAAGGTAGCGATAAGGCAGTTGCGCATGCAATAAATATTGCTGAAACTTGCGGCGCAAAATTAAATTTTTTGTATGTCGCAAATATAAATCAGCTTGCAATCAGCGCGGCACTTTCAACTGCAATTTTGGAAGCCGTAACTAAAGCCGGAAAAACAATTCTTGAACGTGCAGAAAATATGTTGCCGACAGGAATTGAACACAAAATTTTTTTGGAAACCGGTTCACCTGCGGCAGTAATTTTGGATTTTGAAGAAAATTTGAATATTGATTTAATTGTCATGGGAAGTCGCGGTCTTAGCGTTGTTAAAGGTGTTTTGCTCGGTTCGGTTAGTCAATACATTATTGAACGCGCAAAATGTCCTGTTTTGGTTATTAAATAATTTTTCAAAAAAAATCCTCCAATCGGAGGTTATTTTTTTTTGTCAAAAATTTTCCACTTCGCAATATAAAAAAAATGTTTTGCAGATTTATTTTTTTTAGCCCACAAAATAGTTTCAGTGCTGTGCGTAAAATATCTGCAAGACAAATTTGGCGGTGGATTAGTTTTTTGCCAAGTAATATTATTTAAAATTTTAAAATCTTCCTGTTCAAGAGCAACGCCTACTGAAAAAATATTATGCAAAGTTCCGCTAATCCAAATTGTGCCATTAGGTTTCAAAATTTTTTTAGCAAGTTTGAGCCATTCGCGATTAAAATTATGTTTTTCATCAAAATTTGAAATTTTATCCCAATCGCCTTTATTTATAGAAACTCTTTTGCCGCTTTGAACAGAAGTTTGAGATTAAAAAATTTAGCAAAAATATTTTTAACTTCTTCTTCAGTTTGAGCATTTGATAAATTTTCAAAAAAATCAAGACAATCACCTCAAAAAAATTTTTAAAACATTTTACTAAAAAATTTTGCAAAAAAAAATTCCCAAAATCCGGAAATCATCCAAAATGCGTCTTGAAAAATACAAATGGCGTTCTGTCGCGCTTTATAAATTTTGCTGATTATAATTTTTGCACGGCTAAAATTCAAGAAAAATAATTTCTGCACGGCTAAAATTATTTTTTCCAGCCAAATTTCAGTTGAGATAAAAAAATTGCGCTTGGACTTTTTGAAGGATTTTTGCTTTGTTTTAGCGAAAATATTAAAAAATTTTTGAGAATTATTAAAAACATTCAACAGGGAAGGAAGGTTGAGGTAATTGTTATTTTTTCTTGCGCTGTCGCCGATACTTTGGCTTGTAATTGCGCTCAGCGTTATAAAAATGGCACCTTGGAGGGCTTGCGTAATTGCATTGATAATTTCACTGGCGGCAGGCATGGGCGTTTGGGGAATGGAAAGTCAATACGCATTTGAATCTGTTTTGGAAGGTTTAGCCTTAGCTTGCTGGCCAATTTTGTTAGTCATCATCGCTGCAATTTTTACCTACAACTTGACGCTTGAAACAAAAGCAATGGACACAATCAAGGAACTTTTAACCAGCGTCAGCCACGACAAGCGCGTTTTAATTTTATTAATTGGCTGGGGATTTGGCGACTTTTTGGAAGGTATGGCAGGTTTTGGCACGGCAATAGCAGTTCCAGCAGGAATGTTGGCAGGAATTGGCATCAATCCAATTTTGGCAGTTTCAGTTTGTTTAATTGCAAATTCAGTGCCGACTGCGTACGGCTCAATCGGAATACCACTTGTAACTTTGGCAAATGTCACAGGCTTTGATTCAGTTCAACTTGCAACTTACACATCTTTGCAACTTGGCGTGCTTAGTTTGCTTTGTCCTTGGCTTATGGTAATTGTCACAGGCGGAGGCTTAAAAGCTCTGCGCGGAATGACTTTAATGTGCTTGGGCGCAGGTTTAGCTTTTGTAATACCGGAACTTTTGCTGTCAATGTTTGTCGGTCCTGAATTGGCAGTCGTTGCCGGCGCAATTATGACAATGGCTACAATAGTTATCATCGCAGAAAAATTTCCAATTGACGACGCAGAATTTGCAATGCCGGCGCACGAAGGCGTAAAAATTTCAACAGCAAAGGCAATTAACGCTTGCTTGCCGTTTATTTTAATTTTTGTATTTTTATTGTTCACAAGCAAATTAGTTCCGCCGATAAATCAGTTTTTAATGCAATTTAAATCCTCCGTGCCAATTTACACAGGCGAAGGAGGAGCTCCATATACATTTGTTTGGATTAACACGCCAGGCGTTTTGATTTTGCTGGCGGCGTTCATTGCAGGAAGTAAACAAGGTGCGTCATTAGGTTCAATGTTCAAACTGCTCGGCAAAACTATCAACGGCTTGAAATTTACAATGCTGACAATTATTGCGGTTATTGCAACTGCTAAAGTTATGGGCTACAGCGGAATGACAAATCAAATTGCAGACACAGCAGTTGCGGTAACAGGAACTGCTTATCCTGCGATTGCGGCTTTTCTTGGTTCAGTCGGAACTTACATTACAGGCAGTGCGACTTCAAGCTGCGTTTTGTTTGGCAAGTTGCAAGTTATGGCTATGCAAAGTCCAATTATCGGCGCGTCGGAAAATGTTCAAGCTTGGGTTGCGGCTGCAAATGCTACCGGTGCCTGTGCAGGAAAAATGATTTCGCCACTGTCAATCGCAATTGGTTCGGCTGCTATTGGCGTTAAAGGCGCAGACGCAGAGCTTTTGGCTTTCGCAGTTAAAGTTTATATTCCATTCATAATTTTCATGGGAGCAGTTGTCTATTTTGGACAAATTTTAATCAGCTGATTTCAGGAGGTGTGATAAATGGCTACTGAAGTTGAAAGAATTGACAAGCTTGAGGAAAGATATTCCAACTTGCACACAGTTGTTAATGTTCTTGCAAATAAAGTTGACAATATTGCAACTGAAATGCAGGACTTCAAAAATGAAATGCGTCAGCGTGATGAACAACGACGCGCCGAAATTTCAGAAATTCTCCAGTCAATCAGCGCAATTGGCAATCACACCAGAAATTTAGCTGTCACTGCAATGATTTGTATTGGCGCAATGTGTATAACAGTTATTTATTCGGTTGTACATTCTGCACAAAAATAATCAGCTTTAACGCTAGAATGGATAAAAAAAATAAACCGCTCGGCTTGCGCGGTTTATTTTTTTTTTAGTACCAAGATTTTAAAATTTCAAGTGCTTTATCTGCAAAAATTGGAACAAGTTTTTCCATTTCGGCAGTCAAACCAACTCCTGCGTCAAGATTGTAAGGCTGTGCGCCTAAAAGCTCGACGCAGGGAATTTTTTTGCCTGTGATGTCAAGCATTGTCAAAATATCTTGTATGCCAAGTTGGTGCGCGGAAATTTTTTGCGTAAAGTGATTTAAAATTTCATCGCCATGCAAGTGAAAAGTTTTTCCGGGCTCAACTGCGCCGTCAACTGAATCAATTATCAAAAGTTTCTGCGTGCCGATTATAAAATGTTGAAGTTCAACGCCCAAAGTTCCGCCGTCAATCAATGCAACATTTTCAGGAAAATTAAAATTTTCGCGCAAATATTCCACAACGCGAACGCCAAAGCCTTCGTCAGTCAAAATTGTATTTCCGATTCCAAGCACTGTAATTTCAGATACATAAAGACTTTCCATAAAAAAACTCCTTTCAAGCCGGAAAGTTAATTTGCTCAAGCAACCAATTTGTCCAATCTTCAAGTCCGAGATTTTTTGTGCAGGAAGTTTCAATAATTTTTAAACCAGGATGCAAAGTTGTTAAATCTTCACGCGCCGATTCAAGATTAAAATTTGTAAACTCCAGCAAGTCAATTTTGTTCAGCAAAGTCACCGCCGACTCCTTGAAAATCAATGGATACTTCAGTGGCTTGTCGTCGCCCTCAGTTATTGAAAGCACAACTGCCTTGACATTTTCGCCGACATCAAATTCAGCAGGACAAACTAAATTTCCGACATTTTCAACAATCAGCAAATCAATTTTATCAAGATCTAAACTTTCAGCAGCACGGCTAATCATTGGCGCGTCAAGATGACAGCCGCCGGCAGTGTTAATTTGCACGACAGAAACATTTTGCCTTTCAATGCGTTCAGCATCCTTCGCAGTGAACAAATCGCCTTCAATGACTGCGACATTTATTTTTTCAGACAGCGCAGATAAAGTTTTTTCAAGCAATGAAGTTTTGCCACTGCCCGGCGAGCCCATTAAATTAACAACAAAAATATTTTTTTCGCGGAATAATTTTCTGTTTTCCTCAGCAATTTTATCATTTTCACCTAAAATATTTTTCATAACTTTAACTTCCATAAAAAAAAGCTCCTTTCTTAGCTGAGCAGATTATAAAATTGGCAGTGATTACTGACTATCTAACCAACTGACCATTTGAAGTCTAAAGTCTATTGAAGGAAAAGTCAATCACTGCGTCGAAATTCCAAAAAAATTTTTGAGGAGCAAATGCTTATGGAAAGTTTTTTTAAATTTTGGGATACACATTTTCTGCCCTCAATCGCAAAATTTTACAATAATAACTATTTGATTGCGATTCGCAGGACATTTTATGTTTTAATGCCATTTTGGCTGACAGTTTCTTTTTTCGACCTGATTGGAAATGTTTTTCTCAATCCGACAGGAATTTTATTTGACAATGGAGGTTTGAATTTAGGTTTTTGGTTGACAGGTTTAACAGGCGAGGATTATTTGCACAGCAATTTTGCATATTTAATGTTGACTTACAAAAAAATTATTTCAGTCGGCTATAATATCGTGACAATGATTATAACAATAACATTATCTGCGCGGCTTGCTGAAATTTGGCAGTCCGACAAAACTATGACAATTTTTTGTTCAGGTTCAGCATTTTTAATTGTTTATTCACTGGCACCAACTCACGAGCCGCAAGTTTCGGACTATTTTTCGGAAATGGGATTTTTTTCGGCGTTTCTGCTGACTTTTATTTCTGCGCGAATTTTTTCTTGGCTGTATCACAAAAAACCACTGTTTATCAAAGTTCCAAAATATTTGCCGCAGGAAATGGCTAAATATTTATCAGCAATTTTTCCTGTCGCATTGACGCTGATATTTTTTCCACTGCTGATATTTGTACTTTCAATTTTAATAACGGCAACTGAAAATTTTTTCGCAGGAATTTCTGACTTAACATTTTTCCAAAATCCGCTGTTTGTAATTTTTTATCAGCTGATTGTCTGGATTTTAGGTTGGCTGGGATTGCCCGGCTACGCAATGACTTCTGTAGTTTTAGACACGGCTTACATTCCTGCGCAAATTAACAATCAAATTGGCGAAACTGTAGCAATTTTCACTACAGGTTTTTTTGAAGCCGGTGTAATTCAAGTACTCGGCTTAATGATTGCAATTTTAGTTTTTTCGCAACACGACAATTGGCGCAAAGTTACAAAATTTTCAATGCCGCTCATGCTGTTCAATGTACAGGAAGTTTTTATCTTTGGCTTGCCCGTAATTTTAAATCCAATATTTATTTTGCCCTATGTCTTCGCACCAATTGCAAATTGTCTTGTCGGCTATGTTGCAATTTCATGGGGAATTGTTCCTGTTTTTCAAACTGATATACCTTGGACAATGCCACTTGTACTTGGCGCAGGAGTTGCAACGCACTCGGTAATGGGCGGTCTTTTGCAAATTGTCTGGCTGATTATGGACATTTTTATTTACGCGCCATTTGTGATAACCGCAAACTCAATCGAACTTGAAAATGAAAATAGAATTTAAAAATTATCAATTATCAATTATTTCAAGGCGGTGATAAAAAAAAATGAACGAAGAAAAAAATTCCGCTAACAATAAAATGACAAGCAGATTTAAAGCGTTAAATCTCGGCGTTGGAATTTTGCTGATTATTACAATTTTTGTTTCAATTTATCAATTCGGCGGCAAGGCTTGGAGTGGTCGCGGACAATTTGCACTTGTCATTCCTGCAACAAAAGATACGCACGGCTGGGATGGCGTTCACTATCAAGCTATGCGAAATATTGCCAATGAATTTGATATTGACCTTGTCTTGCGTGAAAATGTTTCCGGCGAATATCAAACTTGCATGCAAGTTGCCGATGAACTTGTAAAGCGCGGCGTGAAAGAAATATTTTTTGTGAATGGCTTTAAAGTTTCAGGATTGCGTGAACTTGAAAAAAAATATCCGCACATTACTTGCAGCACGATTGAAAGTATTTCGGTGCTGTTGACTAAAGGACAATATTCAATCGCGACTTTACAAGGAACATATCTTGCAGGAATTTTGGCAGGACTTCACACCAAGACAAACAAAGTCGGTTATATCGCGCCGTTTCCGGACTCTGAACTCTATCAAGAAATCAACGCGTTTGCAATGGGCGTTCAGCGTGTAAATCCAAATGCAGAAATTTTGCTTTGTTGGACAAATGCTTGGAACAATCCTGCAAGCGAAGAACAGGCAGTGCAAAATCTAAAGGCGCAACGCGTTGATGTTTTGGCTTACCACCAGAACGGCGATACTGTGCCAAATACTGCCGAACGCGCAGGAATAAATTTTATTTCCTACAATGAAGCCTATCAGACGCACAAATATTTTCTTGGCGCGGTTTTGATAAATTGGCGAAAAATTTCTGCCGACCTTCTGAAATTTGGCGACAACACTGATAATGACAGCAATTATGTTTTTTACACTTTGGGTAATGGCGGACTAATTTTTGCAACGACTGATCAGCTTTCAATGCGTGAAAAAGTTGCTGTTGAGGAGGCGCGTTGGGAAGTTAAGAATGGACGCTTAATTTTCAGCGGCGATATTTTTGACACAAATGATGTTAAGCGTTGCAGCGCGAATGAGGCAATTAGTTTTTATGGTTTGCAGAATATGGATTGGCTGATTAAGGGAGTGAGAGTTGTTGGAAGCTGAAAAAATTGAAGACGGCAAAAAAAATGTATTTCAATTTGCGTTGAAACTTGTCGGAAGGTTTTTAATATTTTTATGTGCATTATTTTTACTCGGCTGGCTGGTTTTGACAAAAATGGAATCGATGCTTGAAGGCGAAATGGAAACAATAGTTGCAAAGTCCGGATTACTTTCAGCAAAGATTGCGTCCGAAAGATTCTCCGGCGAATTGATACAAATGCAACGCTACGCCGCGCAAGTCGAGGCAGGAATTTTAACGCCGCAAAATTTAGTTGCCGCGTCGAACTTGAGTGAGAAAGGAACTTTTTCCGGCGTTTGCGATTTGTCGCAGGCAGTTGTCGCAGGAATCGCGGTGCCTGATGAAATAAAATCGCAAGTAAAGCAAACTATGGTCGGCGAAAGTTTGGTAAATTATTACAAAGAACTTGGGCTTGTTATGACTGTGCCGATAACTTTCGGCGGTAATGTTCAAAATGTCTTTTACAAAATCTATAGCGAAGAAATCCTTCGCGACAGATATTTTCACTTGGAAAATGCGGTTAGCAAAAAAATGTTAATCTGCGATGTTGATAAAAGCCGCGTTGTAGTACCCTACTCCGGCTTTAAAAGTGGCGACAGATTTTTTGATGACGCGCAGAACTTGCCGAAAGGTTACAATAAAATTATAGAAAAACTTGCAGGAAATTCCGCTGTTGCGCTTTATGACTCAAGCCTTGACGACGAATACATGATTTTTGCGGCGAAGTTGCAGAGTAATTTTGTTTTGGTCGGTTATGTCGAGCGTGAAAATGTTATCGGCAGAATTTTCAGCATCCACAAAATTGTTGTCTGGGTATTTTTCTTGGTAATTGTTATGTTCAGCATATTTATTTTGTATGCCTTCACGGCTGAACTTAATGTTGCTGAAAGTGAAGAACTCCGCGAAGCTAAAGAAGACGCTGACAGAGCCAATCAAGCTAAATCTGAATTTTTGGCAAATATGTCACACGAAATCCGCACGCCTTTAAATGCAGTCTTGGGCATGAATGAAATGATTCTGCGTGAAACGCCCGAAGGTTCGCCGCTGAAAACTTATGCTTACAATGTCAAAAGTTCCAGCGAAAATTTGCTTAGCTTGATAAATGATATTTTGGACTTCAGCAAGATTGAATCGGGCAAAATGGAAATTGTCGAAACAAATTATTTTTTAAGCTCTGTACTGAATGATGTTTTTAATATGATGCGTTTTAAGGCTGAACAGAAAGGCTTGAATTTTAAAATTGAAGTCGATGAAACTGTGCCTGATAATTTGTACGGCGACGAAGTGCGAATCAGACAGGTTATCGTGAACATTTTGAACAACGCAGTTAAATATACGCCGCAGGGTTCTGTAACTTTCAAAGTCAGTTGGGAGCGTATGGCTGACGGTTCGGCAATGATGCATTTTTCTTCAATCGACACTGGAATTGGTATCAAGGAAGAGGACTTGCCAAAACTTTTCAGCAAATTCCAACGCCTTGACTTGCAAAAAAATCGCACTGTTGAAGGCACAGGGCTTGGTCTTTCAATCACAATGCGACTTGTAAAAATGATGAGCGGCGAATTGCAAGTTACTTCGGAGTACGGCAAAGGCTCCACATTTACAATTTTAGTACCACAGAAAGTTGAACAATATGAACCAATCGGCGACTTCCGCGAACGCGCAGAGGCATTTATCAAACAGCAACAAGTTTATCGCGAAAGTTTCATTGCTCCTGACGCAGAAATTTTGGTTGTCGATGATTCAGAAATGAATTTGTTTGTTGTGGAAAATCTGCTTAAGAAAACGCAAATTCAAGTAACGCGTTCAATGAGCGGCAAAGACTGCTTAGAAAAAATCGCGGCGAATCATTACGACGTAATTTTCCTTGACCACATGATGCCCGAAATGGATGGTATCGAAACTTTGGAACGCGCAAAAGTTCTGCCGGACAGCCAATGCAAAGACACGCCGATTATTGCGCTTACTGCAAATGCAATTAGCGGCGTGCGCGAAATGTTTATCAGCAAAGGCTTTACAGATTATCTTTCAAAACCTGTCGACAGCAAGGAACTTGAGCGTATGTTGCAAAAATATTTGCCGCCGGAAAAAGTTCTGTCTGCTGAGGAGGAATTGTCTGCTGAGGAGGAATTTTCACCTGAAGTTGCTGAAGAAACAATTTCAGAACCTGAAGTTGTTGAGGAAAAAACTTCCACTACCAACCAAAATATTGACTTTGAACTTGGTATGCAGTATTGCGGCGGAATGGAAGATATGTACAAGGAATTTATCAAGATGTTTTGCGACAGGAAGGCAGAAACTCAGAAAAAATTGCAAGACGCTTTCGATTCTGAAAATTGGAAAGACTATACAACTTTCATTCACGCTTTGAAGTCCGGCTCCCTATCAGTCGGCGGAAAAATTTTATCTGAACAGGCTAAGGCTTTAGAAATGGCAGGGCACGCTTATCAAGATGGTCCTGCCGAAGAAAAAGACGCGCAGATTGATTACATAAAAAATAACCACGCAAAGGCTATGGAACTTTATGACGCTTTTGTTGTAGAAGCTAAGGCACGTAACTTTATATAAATTGGATTCGCATTAAAAAATTTAAAAACACCTTCTGAAGTTATATAAGTCGAGAGGTGTTTTTTTATAAAAATTGAAAAGGACTTTGTCAACAGACTATAACTTTGTATTTTGTATTTTACTTGCAATTATAAAAATTTTGATATATTATACGCGCGATTTTCTGAAAGGAGTTGAGTTTATGAAAATCGCGCTTTTGATATTATATTTTGCATTACTTATAGGTATTGGGCTTTATTGCAGAAAAAATGCAACTGATGTTAATGGCTTTGTACTTGGCGGACGCAATGTTGGTCCTTGGCTTACTGCTTTTGCTTACGGCACCAGCTATTTTTCAGCAGTCGTGTTTGTCGGTTATGCAGGACAATTTGGCTGGCGATATGGTATTGCGGCTACTTGGGCAGGTATCGGCAATGCTTTAATAGGTTCGCTGCTTGCTTGGTTTATTTTAGGTCGCCGAACCAGAATTATGAGCCAGCATTTAGATTCAGCAACAATGCCGCAGTTTTTCGGCAAGCGTTTCGGCTCTGACGCATTAAAAATCGGCGCGTCGATTATTATTTTTATATTTATGATTCCTTACACCGCGTCGCTTTATAATGGTCTTTCAAGGCTGTTCGGTATGGCGTTTGATATTGACTATTCAATTTGTATTGCGTTGATGGCGATTTTGACAGCAATTTATGTTATCGCCGGCGGCTATATGGCAACTGCGATAAATGACTTTATTCAAGGTATGGTTATGTTGGTCGGCATTTGCGCTGTAATTTACGCAGTTTTAGAAAGTAAAGGCGGCTTTATTGCGGCGTTGGACGGTTTAGCCAGAATCGAGGACGCTAAAGTTGCAACTACGCCGGGTATATTTGCATCGTTCTTTGGTCCGGATCCGCTCAACCTGTTGTTTGTTGTAATTTTAACATCGCTGGGCACTTGGGGCTTGCCTCAAATGGTTCAAAAATTCTACGCCATAACCAATGAACAAGCAATTCAGAAAGGCACTATAATTTCAACGCTGTTTGCCTTTGTAGTTGCCGGCGGTTGTTACTTTTTAGGTGGTTTCGGCAGATTATTTTCAGACCAAGTCGACATTGCGGCGAACGGTTTCGACTCAATAATACCAACAATGCTGTCTGGTCTTTCGGCAGGTATGATTGCCTTAG
>CAJOPJ010000146.1 GCA_905236325.1 uncultured Selenomonadaceae bacterium | reverse complement strand
TTTTGGACGTTATGAAAAAACTTGCTGAACGCGGAATGACAATGGTTGTTGTTACGCACGAAATGGGCTTTGCGCGTGAAGTCGGCACAAGGCTTTTATTTGTTGACGGCGGCTACATTGTTGAAGAAGGCAAGCCGCGTGAAGTTTTTGAAAATCCGCAAGAAGAACGCACTAAATTATTCCTCTCCAAGATTTTGTAGTGTTGAAAAAATTTTAAATTGGTGAGAGTCAGCCGTTGCAAATTATAAAACATTTTGTTGATATTTTAAGAAATTTACAGGAAGTGTTTTCAATGGCAAAAATCGTGCCATACAAAAAAATTCTGCCGCAAATTTATGCTTACACCACGCCGGCTGGACAAAAGTCGGCTACACAACGCAAAATGTTGAGGACAGAATTTTTCAGCAGACGCAAACTGCAGATATTGAAACCAAACTTGAATGGTCGGAAGTCGAAGATTTTCAGTTGCGTCTAAAAATTTCTTCCTTGACCACGACTTCCACAAATTTTTAAGCAGTAAAAAAATTGAACGCAAGCCGCGCACTGAATGGTTTACAACACCACAAACGACAGCGAACAAAATATCCGCACGCTGTTGAATTTTTTTCTGTGCTTGCGGAAGATGACACAGGCGCAATGGTTGAACTTGACGCGCAGAAAGTTCTAAGCCTGCCGAACAAAATTAAAGTTCGCGAAGTTGTCGAACGCGGCTTTATTTCAAATTTTCTGTTCGCAAATATAGCAAATGTTTTTGGCGCGTCGCTTGAAGTCATTGAAATCTTGAAAAAATTTCGCCTGTCGAAACTCAAGCAAAAATTTACATTTTCAGTGCGACGGCTAATTTTGAAGGCATTTCGCAAAAAAAATTTCCTATACTTCGACATAACAAAAAAATTTTTTTACAGGGTGAAAATATTGACCGCCTATAGTTTAATCAAGTCGCGTGAAAGAGTACAGCAGTTTGGCGAAGTTTTTACGCCGCCTGAAATTGTAAATAAAATGCTTAATGAACTGCCGACTGAATATTTCAGCGACTTCAGCAAAAAATTTTTTGAACCTGCAGCCGGCGAAGGCGCATTTGTTGCAGAAATTTTCAAGCGCAGACTTCATTACGCAAAAACTCCGCAAGATAAACTAAACGCGCTGAAAACTATTTATGCTGTGAAATTCAACGCGACAATTTGCAAATTTTGAAGTCGAATTTAGAAAAAATTTTCCGCAAAAATTGCGTCGCTGATTTTGATGAACAGCAACTGCAAGAAATTCTGCAAAATAATTTTATCGAAGGCGATGCGTTGGACTTTTTTGAACGGCAAACTGATTTATTTTCTGAAAATAAATTTGCAACGCTTGACTTTGCAGAAGATTTTTCAAAGGCTGTCATTATTGGCAATCCGCCTTACCAAAAAGAAAATACCAATAACAACACTTATCAAGCGCGCCCAATTTATCATTATTTTGTGGAGCAATCTAAAAAATTAAATCCCAACTTCATTGTTATGATTATTCCTTCGCGCTGGTTTGCCGGTGGCTTGGGGCTTGATAATTTCCGCAATACAATGATGAATGACAAGCACATTCAAACTATTGTTGATTACACGAACGCAAAAGATTGTTTCCCCGACAACGATATTAGTGGCGGCGTTTGCTATTTTGTTTGGAACAAAAATTACAATGGCTTTTGCAAATTTATTAGCGTACGCAACGGCGTATCTGATGAACTTTTTCGTTCGCTTAATGAATTTCCTGTACTTGTCAGATACAATCAAGCTATTTCGATTATCAGAAAAATTATTGGTAAGTCAGAAAAATTTTTGCCGGAAATTGTCAGTGCGATTAGTCCATTTGGATTACCTACAAAAGTTCGCGGAACTGCGAAAAAAAACAATGTTGATGACTTGAAAGTGTTCTCAAGCGCAGGCACAAGTTTTTTGCCATATAGTGAAATTTTGAACGGCTTTGATTATATTGATAATTTTAAAGTTATGTTCAGTCAAACTATTGCCAGTGCTTCAGCTAAGCCGGACAAAGACGGAAAATTTTCAATCTTCGCTTCATCAATGAAAGTTTTAAAACCGGCTGAAGTTTGCACACATTCATACCTGATTGCAGGAAATTTTGCCGAGAATAATCTTGCAGAAAATTTGTTGTTATATATGCAGACAAAATTTTTGCGTTTTCTGGTTTTGCAGACAGTTTCATCAATCCACTTGACTGCAAAGTCTTTTTGTTTTGTTCCAATGCAAGATTTTAGTTCGGCAAGCGATGTGTTCTGGAAAAAATCTGTTGCGGAGATTGATAAATTTTTGTACGCGAAATACAATTTGTCCGACGCAGAAATTGATTTTATTGAATCGAAAGTTCGCGCAATGGAATAGTTGCAAAAAAATTGCCGCCGTACTAAATTTTTTAGCATTGGAGATGATACATTGATAGAAAAAATTACAGTCGTTAAAAGCGATTATTTACTTTCGGCAGTCGGCAAGAAACAATATCCTGAAGAAAGTTTGCCTGAAATTGTTTTTATAGGCAGGTCGAATGTCGGCAAATCAAGCTTGATAAATTCCTTGACGCGCAGGAAAAATTTAGCGCGCGTTTCTCAAGTTCCCGGCAAAACGCAGACAATAAATTTCTACAAAGTAGATTTAAAAATTTCTGCTGAGGAAATTATTTACAAAAATTTTTTCTTGGTGGACTTGCCGGGTTATGGTTATGCAAAAACCTCAAAATCAAATCGCAAATTTTGGGCAAAGTTCATCGAGGAATATTTAGCTAAGCGACGCGAAATAAAATTTGTCTGCCAATTGCTGGATTTAAGACTACCTGCACAGGAATCAGATAAAAAAATTTTCGACTGGCTTATTGAAAAAAATTTGCCGGTTTTATTAGTCACAACAAAAGCAGATAAACTTTCAAAATCCGAACAAATAAAAAATCTTTCTGCGCTACAAAAATCTTTCGGCGTGGAGGAAAATTCAATTTTAAAATACTCTTCCAAAACAAATGAAGGTCGTTCAGAATTACTTGACGTGATAGCTGAATCTTTGCTAGAATAACAGCAAGTGAATGTGGTTCATTTTTTTGTGGAGGAGGAATTTTTTATGGCGGAGCTTTCGACTTTCGATAAGTCACTTTTGAATTTGTTGCAGGGAAGTTTGCCAATTTGCAAAAGACCTTTCGCGCAAATGGCTGAAAAACTCGGCACGGACGAAGAAACAGTTCTGTCAAGAATACGCGAACTTAAGGCAGAAGGTTATTTGCGCAGGATTGGAACTTTTTTCGATTCAAACAAACTGGGCTACGGCGGAACTTTGGTAGCGTTAAAAGTCGCGCCTTCAGCAGTTCAAAATGTTGCGGAGGCTGTCAATAAATATCCCGGCGCAACGCATAACTATGAACGCGAAGGCAAATACAATTTGTGGTTCACACTGCTAACGCCGAATCCTGAAAGCGAAACAAAAATTTTGTCGGAAATTTCGGCAGTCAGCGGCGTTGAAGAAATGTTGAAACTAAAAGCCAACAAAAAATACAAAATCAATGTGCAATTCAAACTCAAGTAGGTTTTAAAATGCTGACTAATTTAGACAAAGAAATTATCAAAGTTTTGCAAGAAGATTTTCCACTGTGCGAAGAACCTTACAAAATCTTGGCTGAAAAAGTCGGAATCGGCGAGGAAGAATTTATTCAACGCGTTCAAAATTTGTTGGCTGAAAAAAAAATTCGCAAGATGGGCGCGGTACTCAGGCATCGCGCGGCAGGCTTTAAGGCAAACGCACTTTGCGCTTGGCAAGTTTCGACTGAAAATCTTGACGAAGTTGCAAAAATCATGAGCAATCATCCTGCAGTTTCGCACTGTTACGAACGAACTACCGCGCCGAATTGGACTTATAATTTGTACACAATGATACACGCCAAAAGCCGCGAAGAATGTGATTCAATAATTTCTGAACTTTCCGAGCTTACCGGCGTGAAAAATTTTCAAATTATGTACTCAAAAAAAGAATGGAAAAAAACCGGTATGAAATATTTTTGTGAGCAGGAGGCGTGCAATGTTTAATTTTTCCAAAAAAGACGCTGAATTTTTTGAATTGTTCCTTGAGAACGCAAGATATTTTCATCTGGGCGCAGTACTTTTGGACGAAGTTATTAAAGATCCAAACAAAGCTTTTGAACGTATTGAGGAAATTTTAGGCTTGGAATCTGCGGCGGACGAAATCAATGAACGCATTATTGAAAAGCTGAATTTAAGTTTCATAACGCCGATTGACCGCGAAGATATTTATTCAATCGCAGGCGAACTTGCAACAGGTGTCGATATGCTTCACGATGCCTTGCAGCGTATAATTATGTACCACGCAGGACACGCAACTGAAAAATCTGCGCGAATGACAAAATTATTGGTAGACAGCACTAACGCGCTTTTGTATGCATTTGAACTGATGAAAGACATCAAAAAAAATCAGCGCGAAATGCTCGACGCTGTACATAAAGTTTCCGACTATGAAGAAAAAGGTGACAGAATTTATCGCGAAGATATTGGCGTGTTATTTGACGAAACTGAAGTTGCAGCAAAAATCGCCGGTGCAAGTAAGGCTGTTATACATTTAATTAAGTGGAAAGATATTCTTGAAGATTTGGAACAGACGCTTGACCACTGCAAAAAAATTGCCGACATGATTCGCGGCGTTGTTATGAAATATGCTTAAAAAATAATTTTCAGCGCGGAATGTATCAGCAAAAATAAAATCAGCGTGGAAGTTTCAGACAAAATTTCTACTGCGCCATAAATATCGCCGGTTAAGCCGCCGATTTTTTTTGTAACAAATTTGCAAAAACTAAGCGCAAAAATTGTAGTAATTGTCAGCACGACAAATGAAATTGTCCACAAATTACCACTGAAAATTGATAGCGGAAACAAAAGCAAAATTGTTTCTAAAAATGCAAATCCCAAGCTGTTTTTTGAGGAAAATTTTTCAAAAGCTAAACCGATTCCCTGCCGTCTTGCGTAGGGAAATTTTTTTATTGCAACGACCATTAAAAACCTGCCGATTATCGGCGCAGAATAAGCAGCAGCCAAAGTTTGCATTGTCGAAACTGAAACTAATTCAGCCACTGCCGAAATTTGCAAACTTGCGACTAAAACCAAACTGACTACGCCGAAAGCTCCTGCGCGACTGTCTTTCATAATTTCCAAAATTCTGTCGCGTTCGCGTCCTGAAAAAATTCCGTCCGCCGTGTCCATTAAGCCGTCACAATGCAAGCCGCCTGTCAAAATTACATTCAGCGCAAAAAAACTTGTGCCGATAAAAATTGTCCAACTTGCGCCTGATAAAAAAATTTCGCCGGCTAAAATTCCTGCAAAAAAAATTCCCAACACTGCGCCAATTGCCGGGAAAAATTTTACTGACTTGCCGAAGTCCTCCTCCGACCAAACTTCCTGACGCACTAAATTTATTCGCGTCAAAAATTGTAAGCCGATTAAAAATGCGTTCATCACAACTTCCTATTCTTATTCCAATTTTCCATCCATTGATCCATGTTTTGTCGAACTGCCGACCAAAGGACTTCAGGATTTTTATAGACTTCCTTGCAATACCTGACAAATTTTCCACCGATAATTCGACCGATAACTTCGCTAAAAGTACTGACCGCCATTCGCACGACGACAATTAAAATTATTGAAATTTTAAAACCTAAAACAGTTATAGCAATTCCGCCGAAAAGTGGCAATAAAAATACCATTGCCAACTTTATCATAAAAAATGAAAATGCAACGCCGCATGCGCCTTTGCCAAGTCTTAGGAACAGCGGCGTTTTGTTTTTGCAAAAAATTTTTGTTTCGCCAAAAGCCAAGCGCGGATGCTTAAAAATCAAAACACAAAATCTGCCTGCGCGTCGTCCGTAGTATTGAAAAAATTCGCCGATTTTTTGCAGCAATTTATTTATGTCAGTCGGAATGTTGGTAACTGTTGCCATAACTGCTTGCGGCGAAAATTCCAAAACTGCACCGCGCATTGTGCCAAGTGCGCCGCCCAAAAATGCAGGTGCGCGTCCAACTGCTCCGGTAACTGATTCCGGAATTGGCAGTGCAGGAATAAACGCCGCAATCACATACAAAGTTATAGCTAAAATTCTGCCGATAACCATTGCCACAAAATATTTTATTACCGCGCCGGGATTTCTTCTGAAGGCTTTTGGAAAACGCTGAACTTTTTTAGGCAACTTGTCTATCAGGCTGTGAAAAAGTTTGTCGCCCAGCAAGGGATAATGCTCAATGTTGACTTCCGGCGGAAAATTGAATTGCTCAATTTGCTTTTCATTTTCAGTTTCAAGTTTATGTGTCAAAGACATCATCTTTGCGAAGGCATCGGAAATTGCAGTTTCGCCTGCCTTTTTCAATTTTTCATGTTCTGAATCAAATGATCTTGTTTGCTCAATCATTTCCGCAAATTGTTGCGCTAATTCCTTGCGTTTCATGTCTTGATCCGTCTCCCTTGTGACGTTCATCATTTCCATGAATTGATGTGCAAGTTCGCGCTGTTGATTGTCTTTGTCATCAACTTTGGTGACTTGCATCATGCGTCGGAAATTTTTTGACAAATCAATTTTGTTTTGTTCTGTGTCGCTCAATGCAATCACCCCCCAGAAGTCAAAATTTTTTAATTACAAAATTATTCAAAAATCAGCGCGAATACCGACAAATGGACCGTTCATTTTTAATTTTCCGGAATCGTCGTTGTGGTGAATATCTGCTTCAATGCGCCTGAAACCTGCAGTAATTGCAAAAATATCAATCGGCGTGTACCTGATACCTGCTTCAAAATCATAAAAATGACCATAGCCGCCAAGTGGCAAACCGGAAATACTTGCATAAATTTTTAGCGACGGCAAAGGTTGTAAATGACCGCCAACTCCAAGCGTTGGGACAGGAACAGAATATCTTTCACTGCGCGAAACATAATTGCCTGTTGAATCTGTGCCGCGAACTGTGCCTTTCCAAAACATACCTGTTAAGCCATAGCTCCAATCAACGCCGTTACCAAGAATTGAAACTATTGGATTGGTAATTTGCAATTTTAAGTAGTCAACGCTGCTTTTGGTGTTTACTTTTGCGTTGAAAACCGAGCCGTCGAAAGTCAAAGGCGAAGTTAAATTTCTTTCGCCGTCGCCGCCAACATGAATATAATCAAGCGTCATGCGTCTGTAGCGGAAAATAAATTCCGGCGCATTGTCGCTATCAAAACCTAAATCATTTTCCAAATCAACTTTACCGCCATTGTAGCGAATGTCATCAGATTGAACGCTCATATTGTAATGCGGCGCAAAAAATCTTGCTTCAACAGACACAGGCAAAATCATATTCAACGCTTGACTTGCAATTCCGCCGACTAAATATTTTGGCGTTTCAACTTTTTGATTGTAATCTTCAACATTAAATTTGTAATTTTCTTGCGCATTTGCGTTCATTGGCAAAATTGACATTGCAGCTGCCATTGCTGCTACTAAAATTTTTTTCGCTGTGAATTTCAATTTAAAACATCTCCCAAAAAACAAGTAAAAATTAAACTTTTCTGCGCGGCGGACGATTGCCATTGAAATTGCCGCGTGAATTTGAATTTTTATTAAAACTGCGCTTATCGCCAAAATCTTTGCGACTAAAATTTTTATCGCCGTCGTTTCTTGGCTTAAATTCAGGTTGCGGAAGTGTGGCTTTATGGCTGACATTTATTTTGCCGCGTTCATCAATTTCCATAATCTTGACAGTTAAGGTATCGCCGATTGAAACAACATCTTCGACAGTTTCGACGCGTTCATTGGCAAGTTGCGAAATATGGCAAAGACCTTCACGACCCGGCAATAAATCCAAAAATGCGCCAAATTTTTCAATTCTTGTAACAACTGCGTTTTCGACAATTTCGCCAACTTGGAAATCGTGGCAAATATCTTCAATCATTTTTGCAGCGCGTTCAATGCCGTCAAGGTTCGGCGAAGTAATAAATATGCTGCCGTCGTCCTTAATGTCAACAGTAACGCCTGTTTCTTCAATGATTTTGTTGACCATTTTACCGCCGGTACCAATGACTTCGCGGATTTTATCGACAGGAATTTGCATTGACTTAACGCGCGGCGCGTAAGGCGACAAATCGTCCGCAGGTTTATCAATAACTTCAAGCATTTTGCCCAAAATAAAACTTCTGCCGCGTTTGGCTTGTTGCAGAGCGTCGTTCAAAATTTCGCGCGTAATTCCTGCAATTTTAATGTCCATTTGAATTGCGGTTACGCCTTCAGTTGTGCCAGCAACTTTGAAGTCCATATCGCCAAGCGCATCTTCCAAACCTTGAATGTCAGTTAAAATTGTGTGCTTATCGCCTTCTTTAACAAGTCCCATTGCCACGCCGCTGACAGGACGCTTAATTGGAACGCCTGCTTGCATAAGGCTTAAAGTACTGCCGCAAACGCTGCCCATTGAACTTGAGCCGTTCGATTCCAAAACTTCAGAAACTAATCTGATAGTGTAGGGAAATTCTTCAAGCGGCGGAATGACAGGCACAAGTGCGCGTTCAGCAAGTGCGCCGTGACCAATCTCGCGACGACCGGGACCGCGTGAAGGTCTTGCCTCGCCGACCGAAAAGCCAGGAAAATTGTAATGGTGAATGTAATGTTTTGCATAT
>CAJOPJ010000145.1 GCA_905236325.1 uncultured Selenomonadaceae bacterium | reverse complement strand
GTTGCCACCTGTTTAAGCCTCCTTGTTGTCCAGTCGTCAGTTTTTAGATGTCAGCGGTTAGAAAGAAAAATTCCTAACAACTGATCACTAAAAACTAACCAACTAATCTTTCTTTTTGCCCTGAACCAGTTTCTTCGGACCCTTGCGCGTTCTGGCATTATTTTTGGTATTTTGTCCACGAACATGAAGACCCAGACGATGACGACGTCCGCGATAACAGCCAATATCAATGAGTCGCTTGATGTCCATCTGGATATCACGACGCAAATCGCCTTCAACAACAAAGTTGTGATCGATAGCGTCACGAAGTTTAACAACATCGTCGTCCGTGAGGTCTTTTGCTCTGGTATCGGGGTTAATGCCTGTCATTGCCAAAATTTTCTGTGACGATGGAAGACCAATACCAAAAATGTAAGTAAGTGCATATTCAATGCGCTTGTCACGGGGCAAATCTACACCAGCTATACGTGCCATTTTTTATTTCACCTCCTCAAAAAAAATTATCCCTGACGCTGTTTGTGCTTGGGATTTTCACAAATTACCATTACGCGACCTTTGCGTTTAATAATTTTGCATTTGTCGCAAAGACGCTTTACTGACGGTCTGACTTTCATAGTTTCCGCCTCCTTAACTTTTAACAAGTCGATAATCTATCATTTTTTTTGCTACTTGTCAAAAAATTTTTTTCTGCGTTATGATTTATTGCAAAAATAATGTATAATTGCTTGATTTTGTGTTTTGAAGGGTGGAAAATATTTTGGAAGAAAATTTTAAAACTTTGCTAAAAAAATTAACCGCAATGCACGGCAATTTTGATAGAACAATTCTAGCTTTTATTGTCGTGCCAAATCCTACAGAAATTTCTACTGAACAAATTGAAAATTTCAGTCGCGCAGATTCAGAAATTTCAAATGCACGCGCAATTCAGCTTGAAACTTTGTTTGATGAGGATTTCGATAAACTGCAAGAAAAAATTCGCCGGTTAAGACTTGAGGACGATGAAATTATTTTGCTGATTGGCGATAAATTGCTTTTAAATTTAAATTTGCGTGTGCTTGCCGATGAAATTTTGCAATTATGATTGTTAAAGTTCCAGGCTCCTGCGGTGAATTTGTTCAAGGCTTTTTTCATGGCGAGCCGATTTTAATTACTTGCCCAATAGAAAAATTTTCTGCAGTTGAAGTTTCCGACAAAAATTTTTCTGCCGAAACTTTGCCTGAAAAATCTGAGCTGATGTTGAAAAAAATTTTGCATTACTTCTGCGCGGAGCAAAATTTTTCAATCAATTTGCAATCTGAACTTCCGCAAGGCAAAGGAATGGCTTCAAGTTCTGCTGATTTAGCTGCAATTGCAAAGGCTGCTGCGCTTTTTTTGCGTAAAGATTTATCTGCAGAAAAAATTGCTGAATTTGCAACTGAAATTGAACCGACTGACGGCATTTTTTTTGACGGCGTGGTTGCAATGAATCCAATCACCGGCAAGCTGATTAAAAAAATTTATCTGCCTGAAAAATTTGTTGTGGCGATTTTTGACTACGGCGGCACAGTCAACACTGTTGAATTTAATCGCCGCAGTGACTTTCAAATTGCTAAACTCGGCGACAATTTAAATTTCGACTTGATAAAAAATTCTGCATTGGCAAATCAGCAAATTTTGTTTAAGCCGCATTTGGAGGAAATTATGAACTTTGCAAAAAATCTTGGCGCGGCTTTTGTGAATGTGGCTCATTCCGGCACAGTGATTGGCATTTTTTTTCAGCAGCCAGATAGTTTAATCGACAAAAAAATTTCAGCAATTGCCGACAAATTTGACTTTATAAAATTTTTGACCAAAACTAAAATTATTGATGGTGGTTTTTATGGAAAAATTTCAGCACGGCGGAGACATTTATAACACTTCCGGCGTGGCAGAAAAATTTTTGGACTTCAGCGCAAACATAAATCCGCACGGATTGTCTGAAAAAATTTTTCAAGCATTGCAAGAAAATCTGCGCGAAATTGTAAATTATCCCGACGCAAACGCTACAGAATTAAAATCAAAAATAGCGCACCGCTACAATGTTCCAACTGAAAATTTAATTTTGCTTAACGGCGCAGCTGAATTTTTTTATTTGTATTTGTTTGTAACGCGACCTAAAAAAATTTTATTGCCGGTGCCAAGTTTTTCAGAATATGAACGCGCGGCTCATGCGGCAAATTGCGAAGTTGAATATTTTTTCTTGGCGGAAGAAGACAACTTCAAACTCGACGCTGAAAAATTTTTGGCGCAATTAAAAACTTCCGGCGCAGATTGTGTGATTTTAGGCAGACCAAACAATCCTACCGGAAATTTAATTTCAATAGCTGATTTGCAGAAAATTTCAGCTGAAGTTCCTGTCGTCGCGGACGAATCATTTATTGATTTTTTAAGCGCAGAATCAGTTCGAAATTTTGTAAATAAAAATTTAATCGCCGTGCAGTCGCTTACAAAAATTTTTGCAATTCCGGGTTTGCGTTTAGGTTTTGCAGTCGCTGAAAAAAATCTTGCTGAAAAATTGAACGCGGCTAAAGATGTTTGGAATGTAAATTTTTTGGCGCAAAAAGCCGGTTCAATTGCACTTTCGGACGAAAAATTTTTAGCTGAAACGCGCAGTTGGCTTGAAGTTGAAAAAAAATTTTTTATTGAACAGCTTGAAAATTTGCCTGTGAAAGTTTTTGAGTCCGGCGTGAATTTTGTATTGTTTAAAGTCGAATCTGAAAAATTGGCGCAAGAAATTTTACAAAGTCTGCGAACTGAAAAAATATTATTGCGCGATTGTGCAAATTTTGTCGGCTTGGACGGCAGATTTTTACGCACGGCAATTCGCTCACGCACTGAAAATATTTTATTGCTTGAAGCATTGAAAAAAAAATTCCTGCCGCAATGACAGGAATTTTTTTTATTCAACCAAGTCTAAGTAAAATGCGCGTAATTCTGACGCCGTCAACTTCCTCAACATAAAAAATATTGCCTTTGTAGGATTGTGCTTGACCGACTTTTGGTTCGCCGCCAATTTTATCACTAAGCCAGCCGCCGATTGTATCAACATCTTCATCATCAATCGAAATATTAAATTCATCTTCGACCTCTTCCAAAAGCATTTTTGCGTCGATTGAGTACAAATTTTCAGCGCGTTTTTCGGCTTCAGGGCGTTCTTCTTCGTCAAATTCATCTTGAATATCGCCGACAATTTCTTCAATAATATCTTCAATCGTGACCATACCGGCTGTACCGCCATATTCATCAACAACTATTGCCAGCTGCGAATGATTTTTTTGCATCATTTTTAAAAGCAAACTGACATCCATGCTTTCAGGTACAACAAAAACTTTACGCGCAAGTTTTGTAAAGTTCGGATTGCGCTGATTGTTTCCGCTCATTCGCCAGCCTATTAAATCTTTAACATGCAAAAAGCCAATTATGTGATCTTTATCTTCGTTGCAGATTGGATAGCGCGTCATTTGTTCTTCAAGCATTGTCGCCAGATTTTCTTCATAGCTTTTGTTTGTGTAAAGACAAACCATATCTGTACGCGGAACCATAATTTCACGCACGCTAAGTTCAGTAAAATCAAAAACATTATCAACAAAGTCAACTTCAGTATCGTCAACCAAACCTTGCTTGTGACTTTCTTCCATTAGCAGTCGAATTTCTTCAGGATTATGTGCAACTTCGCCTTCTTGAGTTTGCAAGCCTAAATGTTTTGAAACAAAATTTGCAGTTACATTCAGCATTATCACGAAAGGATACATAATTTTCCAGAAAATCAACATTGGTAATGCGATTGAAAGTAAAATTTTTTCTGTCGCAGAAATTGCCATTGATTTTGGCGTAAGTTCACCCAAAATTATGTGCAGTGAAGTTATTATTGTAAACGCCAGAGCGAAAGAAATTGTATGACCTATTGCGGAATTTAAGCCTAAGTCGTGCGTGATTGGCAAAATCAGTTCGGCAACAAATGGTTCGCCTACCCAACCAAGACCGAGCGACGCTAAAGTTATTCCAAGTTGTGTAACTGATAGAGCTTCATCAAGTTCATCGGTTAATTTTTTTGCATAAATTGCGCGTTTATTGCCTTCTTGAATTAAAGTTTCAAGCCTTGAAGGACGCATTTTTACGCAACAAAACTCTGCTGCTACAAAAAAGCCGTTCATTGCTATCAAAAACGCAACCAAAACTATCTGTGCAATTATTTCTATCAAAATTATTCCTGCCTTGAATTTTTATTCAAAATAATCTGCAATGCCATCAAAAATTCCTTGCGCAGCTTTAAGTACGCCGTCTTCGGAATTTAACAGCTGTTCTTCCTCAGCGTTTGAAATAAAAGCAAGTTCAATCAAAGTCGCCGGCATATCGCTGTGACGCACAACATAAAAATTGCAAGCCTTAGTTCCACGACTTGGAGTGCCCAATCTTTCGCAAAGATTACCACGTATGCTTTCAGCAAGTTTTTTGCCGCGTTCATCTTCGGCTTGACTGTAATAATAAGCAGTAGTGCCGCGTGCGTCAGGTTTTGTAAAGCTGTCGGCGTGAATGGAAATAAAAATATCTGCCTTTGATTGATTAGCAACATCACAACGCGCTTGCAGCTCCTCAATGTCGCCGGCATCTGCACCAAGTGGCGAAACTGTATTGTCGTTCGAGCGCGTCATAATTACAATTGCGCCTTCGGACTTCAAAAGCTTTTCAAGTTCAAGCGCAACATTCAGCGTAACAGATTTTTCCATAACGCCTGTTGGACCGATTGCGCCGGAATCATTTCCGCCGTGACCGGGATCAATGACAATTATTTTGCCTTTTAAGCCGATTAAATTGTCAATTTGCTTATCAATATCACTTTGCTGATTGTCAGATTGATTTTGATTTTGCTGTTGCTGTTGCTGCCGTTGCCGTTCAAGTCGTTCACGTTCGCGCTGTTCACGGCGTTCTTGTTTTTGGCGTTCGCGTTCAAGGCGTTCACGTTCGCGTTGTTCACGGCGTTCTTGTTTTTCGCGTTCACGGCGTTGTTGTTCAGTTTCTTGCGGCGGAATTTCAGTTGCAGGATTTTGCGTTTCAGTTTGTGGGGTTTCAGTTGTCTGTTGTTGTCGATTATTTAATTCCGGATTTTCTTGAAAAGGCGCATTTCCGACATCAATAACTAACCTGTAACCACCAGGTCCGCCGCTCAGTTTGAAAGGCTTAATTGCCGCCATAGTTTCGATAACAACGCGTACAGTTTGCGAATCGAATTGTGCGACGCGCAGATTTTTTGCAGCCAATGATTCCAGCGGCGTATCAACTAAATTTTCAGTCGGAATCCACGCATTTTTTATATCTATGATTGAGCGCGAAGGATTTTCTGCGACATTTTCAACAAATTCAACTTCTTTTGTTAAGTCGATAACAACGCGCACAGTTCCGGAGCCGTAACTGAATCTTACGCCGGTAATTTTTGCCATTGAGGACAAATCAGCCGCAAAAGCCGTTGATACCTGCAATACAAAAATAAATATTAACGCCGAAACAATACGCATTTGACTAAGTTTCATAGGAGCCGTAACGCCTTTCAAGTTTTTTAAACAGCCAAGTCAAAACTGCCGTCATTGCCAAATAAAAAATTCCTGCAATTACAAATGGTGTCATGTCAAATTCGCGCTGAACAATCGTCCTTGCAACGCGCAGTAAGTCGTTCATTGCCAAAATGTAAATCAGCGAAGTGTCTTTAACCAGGTTGATTGTTTCATTTGAAATTGGCGGAAGAACAACTCTAAGCACTTGCGGAAAAATTATGTGTCGCATCATCTGCCAATGTTTAAGTCCAAGTGCTTTTGCAGCTTCATATTGTCCGCGCGAAATTGATTGAAGTCCTGCGCGGAAAATTTCTGCAAAATACGCCGCGTAGTTCAAAGTAAATGCCAATAAGGCCGCCGCAATGTCAGGCAAAAGTATTCCGACCATTGGCAACGCAAAATAGACAAACAAAAGTTGCAACATGAGCGGCGTTCCGCGCATTATCCAGACATAAAATTCCATAAGATAGCGCAACGGCGCGAAGGAAGAAATTCTACCCAACGCAGCCATTGCGCCGATTGGCAAACTAAGTAACAAAGTCACAAGAAATATTGTTAGCGTAACTTCCGCGCCCTGCAAAATCAGGAGCGTCATATTTAATAAATGTTCCATTGATTATTTTTTCAGCAGTAAATCTTTACCGAACCATTGTTCAGAAATTTTTGCTGCGCTGCCGTCAGCCACAATTGCATTGAAAGCTTCTTGAACTTTATCGCGCAGTGCGGTATTTTCTTTAGCAAAAGCAATGCCAAACTGACTTACAGGGCCGACTGTTGCGTCGATAGCGTCAAGAGTTTCATTGTGCTTAGACATATAATAGCGACCGACAATTTCATCGCAAACAACAGCGTCAAGTCTGCCATTTTCCAAATCCATAAACGCCGCAACATAATCGCCATAAGTTTTAAGTTCACGCAAGCTGTCGCGTACTTGTGGATTGTCATTAAAATATTCTTCAGCAGTACCGCCGGATTGAGTGCCAATAGCTTTGCCTGCCAAATCAGATTCAGACATAATGCCCAAGTCATCATTTTTACGCACAAAAATAATCTGTCTGTTATCCATGTATGGTTCGCTGAACAGCATATTTTGTTTGCGTTCTTCGGTAATATCCAAGCCGTTCCAAATGACATCAATTCTGCCGGATTTTAATTCAGCTTCCTTGCTTGACCAATCAATAGCTTTAAATTCAACTTCGCAACCAAGGTGTTTAGCAGCTTCTTTTGCCAAGTCAACATCAAAGCCGACAATTTGATTTTGTTCATCCTTAAAGCCCATTGGCGCGTATTCATCGTCCAAGCCAATGACAATTTTTTTGATATCGGCACTATCGCCTTCGCCGGCAGGTTGATTATTGGTCTCTTCGCCGCCGCAACCTGTAAAAAGCATTGTCAATATTAGCGTTGCCAACAAAAAAATTTTTTTCATTGAAAAAAACTTCCTTTCATTTGTAAATTTTAAGCGTTTGAATTATACTTTAATAAAATTTACTTTGCAAGATTTAATTAGTTACTAAAAGCTGAATTGGAGGTTTTTTTATGAAAGCAGTTGCAGTTGAAAACTTGGAACCTGGTATGACTTTAGCGCGAACTGTTACCGGCGAAGATTTTGTTGTGATTTTGTCTGAAAATACTGTTTTGACTAAACAAAATATTGAGCGTCTGCAAAAATTGGAATTGCCGGTTGTTCATATTAAAGATGAATTTGACCTAAGCAATAATTTTCAGCAGGCGGCTGCTGTTGTAAAAAAAGATTCTGCTTTCAGTCACGACTTTGAACGCGTCTCAAAACTGGCTTATCAAGTTTTTGACCAACTTAACAACGACTCAGCTGCTGCCAAAGAAACTACCGCAAAACTTGCAGCCAAAATTTTACCAATGGCTGATAATTACGCCTCTGTGAATTATCTGTTTGATCTTAGTCACTTGAACACAACACTGGCTTTACATTCTGAACGCGTCGCAATTTTTTCAGGAATTATTGCAAAGTGGATGGGCTTTAAGTGGGAAGAAATTCGCACGATTGTTACTGCTGCATTTTTGCACGATGCCGGTAAGAAAGATTTTCAACAAGAACTTATCGGCAAAACTTTGGACGACCTTGACGGCGACGACTTGCAAACTTACAAAAAACATTGCCGGCGCGGCTACAATCTTTTGAAGAACGCAAATTTCGATGAACCTATACCAACAATCGCATTGACACATCACGAACGCATGGACGGTGCAGGTTTTCCTAAAGGCTTGAGCGGCGAAAAAATTCATCCTTTCGCAAGAATTGTTGCAGTTGCCGATGCTTATGACAATTTAACTGCAGAACGCGAAGGCGAAGTTAAAAAAACTCCATTCGACGCTATAAATTTTTTTATCAGCGAAATTTACGCAACTTTCGATCCGGCAGTTTGCGTTCCGCTCTTAACGCGCATTAAAGACAGCCTAATTGGTTCATCTGTTACGCTTTCCAATGGTCAAAAAGGCACAATTGCTTTCTATCCAAAAGACTTTTCGGCAATGCCTGTCGTCATCACTGACGAAGGCGAAGAAATAAATTTAAATTTGATAAAAAATTTTTCCATTGCCGAGTACGCAACTTTCTAGATTGACTATTTCCTTGACTAATTTTTTTCACTGTTATAAACTGCGCTTGTTGTTTATGATTATTTTATGAAGGAGTATACAAAAGTGTTAGTTCACGAAATTATACAACGCGGACGCGCCGGTGATATTGCGATTGTCGATAAAGGCAGGAGTTTTACTTACGCCGACTTCGCACTGAATGTAAAAAAATTTCGCAACAGACTTTACGCACTTGGTGTTCGCGAAGGCGACAGAGTCGGAATTTTTTCACGCAACAGTGCGGAATTTATTTTTGGCTTTTTTGCGACAGTTTCGCTCGGCGCAATCAGCGTACCTATTAACTTTCAGCTTAGTGCGCCGGAAACTGCGTTCATCTTGAAAAATTCTGAGTCGAAAATTGTTTTGACTTATCAGCCGCTTGAAGTTGAAAATTTTTTGGACGGCTTTGAAGTTCAGCAATTAGAAATTGCGACTTTTGGAGAAACAGATTTTGAAGTTGACGCGCCCGAACTGCCTGAAGATTTTGATGAAAATTCGCCGTGCATGATAATTTACACTTCCGGCACGACAGGCAATCCAAAAGGCGCACTTTTGTCGCACAAAAATTTAGTTCACAACACCAAACAATGTAGCGTTTTTAAATGTACGCCGGAATGTAAAATTCTCTGCGTTCTGCCAATGTACCATTGCTATGAATGGACCTGCGCAGTTTTACACAGCTTTTATAGTGGCGCGGAAATTTATATTATGGCAAACTTCAAGCCGAAAGATATGATTGAGGCTGTGCGACGCGAACAAATTACAGATATTTTTGCAGTGCCGTCAATTTTCAGCGTAGTTGGTGCCTTGGCTAAACCTGACGACTTTAAATCTGTTCGCTATGCAGTGAGCGCAGGAACTGCCCTGCCTATAAAAATTGGCGAAACCTTCAAGGCAAAGTTCAACCTGCCTTTGGCGGAAGGTTATGGACTTTCCGAAGCGTCACCTGCTGTTTTTTGGACTTCGCCGGGCGAACAACGCGCAGGCTCAGTTGGAAAGATTTTGCCTGATGAAGAAATTAGCCTTGTCGACGCGCATGGCAATGAAGTTCCCAACGGCGAAGCTGGCGAAGTTTTGGTTCGTGGCGATAATGTTATGCTTGGTTACTGGAAAAATCCCTCAGCTACAGCCGAAGTTATCGATTCAAATGGCTGGTTGCATACAGGCGATATTGCTAAGCGCGACTCGGACGGCTATTACTACATTGTTGACAGAATCAAGGAAATGATTATCAGCATGGGCGAAAATATTTATCCACGCGAAGTTGAGGAAGTTATTTATAAATTCGACGGCATTTTGGAAGCTGCAGTTGTTGGCGTGTCTGACAAACTTCGTGGACAAGCCGGCGCGTGTTTCTATGCAATGAAACCAGGCAAGGTAATGAATATGCATGACTTCAAGGCGTTTTTGAAAAAAAATCTTGCGCTTTATAAAATTCCGCGCGAATTTCATCAATTAGACGCATTGCCACGTACTTCAACAGGAAAAATTTCCAAAAAACAAATTCTGGCTGATTTTCAGCAAAGCAAGGAGTAATTTAAGTCAATGAAAAAATCTGAAGGCTCGACGGCAGGCTTTCTGGTGCCGTCAATTATTGGTATTTTATTATTCATGCTGCCTGTTTACTACGACGAAAAGTGGACTATTATTGTTAAAATTGTGGCTGACATAATTGCGGCTGCGATTGGTGATTTTCTGCCGCTGTTGTGCTTAATAATTGTAACTTTATCGGCGTTGTTGGGGATTGGCTTTTTAAGCAAGCCGAATCTGATAACTAACTATCCAATGGTCAAAACAACTTTCAGCACAACGGCAATCTGGGTTGCGATTAGAGTTTTAGGTACAATTTTTATTTGGATGACATTTTTTGAAATCGGCGCGGACGATGAAGGTTCAATCGCGCAAATGATAACTTCAGCAGACAATGGCGGTTTCGTGCTCAATGACTTGCTGACAGTCTTGGTAATTATTTTTTTGCTGGCAGGTTTATTGTTACCGCTCTTGCTTGACTTTGGCTTGCTTGAATTTATCGGCGCAATGCTTACTAAAATTATGCGCCCAATTTTCACAATACCGGGACGCGCTGCTGTTGACTGTATAACTTCTTGGATTGGCGACGGCACGCTCGGCGTTATGCTGACTAACAATCAGTATGAAGGCGGCTACTATTCAAAACGCGAAGCAGCAATTATCGCGACAACTTTTTCTGCAGTGTCCATAACATTTTCAATTGTGGTTTTGGCGCAGGTTGACTTGATGGAATATTTTGGTTTGTATTATTTGTTAATCTGCACCGTCGGCGTTGTCTGTGCAATTATAGTTCCACGTATACCGCCGCTGTCACTCAAGAAAGATGAATATTTGGTTGAAGGAAAGGCAATGGGTGAAACTTTGCCTGAAGGTTTCAACAGTTCATTTGAATATGGTCTTTACTTAGCTAAAGAACGCGTCGCTCAGCACAGAGGAATTGGTCAATTTATTGAAAATGGTTTTAAAAATGCGGCCGGAATGTGGTTCGGCGTTTTGCCTGTTGTTATGTGCATTGGTACTTTGGCTTTAGTTTTGGCAAATCACACAACAATTTTTGATACGCTTGGACTTCCATTTTTGCCGCTTTTGAACTTGCTTGATGTTCCTCAGGCAGCCGAAGTTTCAAAAACAATGATTGTCGGCTTTACAGATATGTTCACGCCGTCGGTTATCGCAGCAAGCACAATTACAAGTCCAATGGCTAAATTTATCGTTGCGGTCATTTCGGTTACTCAGTTGATTTATTTGTCGGAAGTCGGCGGCTTGATTTTAGGTTCTCAAATTCCTGTCAATCTTGCCGAACTGTTCATAATCTTCCTTGAACGCACAATTATCAGCTTGATTATCGTCACGCCGGTGGCGCATTTGTTTTTTGCAGGTTGAGGAACTATGAAGACAATAATTAGCAAAGATGTTGAAGTTGCAGAAAATATTGAAGTCGAAATTAAACGCGCGGCTGATTTAGTCGGCAGGTTGTATGATGTTGAAAAATCTGAAGTCAGCATAACTTTGACTGACGACGCAACAATCCACAAGCTGAATAAAAAATATCGCAACATTGACAGAGCGACAGATGTTTTGAGTTTTGCGTTGCGTGAAAGCGACGAACCTGAAATTTTAGATGCAGAAGTTGAAACGCTCGGCGACATAATTATTTCAGTTGAACGCGCTAAGGCTCAAGCTGAGGAGTTTGGACATACCTTCTTGCGCGAAGTTATTTTTCTTGAAGTGCACGGACTTTTGCATTTGCTGGGCTATGATCATATTGAAGATGAAGATCGCGTGGAAATGGAAGGCGAACAAAAATTTATTATGGAGCGTTTGGGAATTTTACGCGACGCTGCGGCTGAAAAAGTTTCTGACGCGCCTTTCAAGTCAGGATTTATCGCAGTTATTGGCAGACCGAATGTTGGAAAATCTACGCTGATAAATAAAATTATCGGACAGAAAATTGCGATTACTTCCAACAAGCCGCAAACCACGCGCAGTAGGATTCAGTGCATTTTGACAGAGTCGGACGCGCAATTTATTTTTTTAGACACGCCGGGTATTCACAAGCCAAAATTCAAACTTGGCGAATATATGCTCAAGGCGGCTGGAGGTACGCTCAAGGAAGTTGACGCGATATTTTTTGTAATCGACGCGACTGAAAAATTCGGCGGCGGCGAAAAATATATTTTGGAAAGACTTTCGACAACAACTAAGCCTGTGATTTTGGTTGTGAATAAAATTGACTTAATCGACCGCGAAAAAGTTTTGCCAATAATCGCTGACTATCAAACGCGCTATAATTTTGCGGCGATAGTTCCAATAAGTGCGGCGGACGGTTCAAACATTGACGACCTTTTGGCTGAAGCAAAAAAATATTTGCCTGAAGGCATTCCTTACTATCCAGCCGACATGGTAACTGATCAGCCTGAACGCTTGATTGTTGCGGAGATTGTGCGCGAAAAAATTTTGCATGTGACGGAAGACGAAGTGCCACACTCTGTCGCAGTTGACATTGAGGAATTTTCTGTTCGCAAGAATAAAACTGTCTACATTCGCGCCGTGATTTATGTTGAACGCGATTCTCAGAAAGGCATTTTGATTGGTAAAGGCGGCGGCTTATTGAAAACTGTTGGACAAAATGCGCGTCCTGAAATTGAAATGCTTTTAGGCGGAAAAGTTTTCTTGGATTTGTGGGTTAAAGTCAAACGCGGCTGGCGAAATTCTGACGGCGCAATTCAAGACTTTGGCTTTGGGGGAAAATAAATGTTGAAAAAAATTTTTATCGAAATGCGACCGAAACAGTGGACAAAAAATGCCTTTGTCTATTCAGCGGTACTTTTCAACGGCAGTTTGTTTCAGCCGGAAAAATTTTTTGTCACTACTGAAATTTTTATCGCATTCTGTCTGGTTAGCAGTGGCGTTTATTTTTTCAATGACATTTTTGACGTTGAACAAGACAGATTAAATCCTGACAAATGCGACAGACCGATAGCGTCCGGCGCGATTGATATTAAGTCAGCATATTTTTGCGCGTCGATTTTGTTTTTTATTTCAATGCTTTTGGCTTATCAAGTCAACTTTAATTGCTTTTTGCTCCTGCTAGCCTACGCGGTGATAAATATTTTTTACACTGTCAAATTAAAGCACATAGTTATTGTTGACGTGATGATTATTGCTTTTGGATTTGTGGCGCGTGCATTGTCGGGAGCTTGGGCGGCAGATATTTTTTTAACTGAATGGTTTATTCTCTGCGTAATGTTTTTATCTTTATTCCTTGCTCTCGGAAAACGCAGACACGAATTAAATGATAAAGAAACACAGGGGGGGGGATAAGAAAAGTTCTGCAAAGTTACAGTTTGTCATTGATTGATCAGATGATAAATGTAAATCTTTCAGCACTTTTGATGAGTTACGCGCTTTTTGTAATGGACTCAAAAACTCAAAGTCAATCGGCAATGATTTTAACAATTCCCCTCGTCCTGTACGGAATATTTTATTATTTGTACATCGTGCAGATAAAAGGCAGTGGCGGCGCACCTGATAAAATTTTGTACAAAGAAAAACCAATTTTGTTGACGGTTTTAATTTATGTCGCCATGATAGTTTTTGCGCGAAATATTTAAGAGGTGTGAATTGTGAAATATTTTTTGTTGCCTTTCGTGGCGTATTTAATTTCAGGAACTTTGAAATTTTTTGTAAATGCATTTCGGAGCGGCGGATTTGAAAATGCAAAAAAATTGATTGGTTACGGCGGACTTCCCAGCACGCACACTACAATAATTTCTTCCGCAGTTTTTTTCTGCGGATTCAGCGAAGGTTTTTACATTCCAACTTTTACGCTTGGACTTGCGGTTTTGATGTTGTTCATAATGGACGCGCACACTTTGCGGCGAAAAATTGGCGAACACGCAGAAATTTTAAACAGACTTCAGAACAAAAAAATTCTGCGCGAAAGAATGGGTCATACAAAGTTAGAAATTACTTGCGGTCTTATTCTTGGAATTTGTATCGGTTATGTTTTTGCAAATTGGCTGTGAGGTGTCTGTTATGAAATTTTTTGAAAATGCGCGTTTGAAAAAAGTAATGAACACCATTTTGTTAGTTTTCACATTTTATATTGTCGCCGCCGCATCTTTTAGTGGCTTTTTTGTTAAATGGGGGTTTCTGGAAACAATTGGCGGTGAAAATAACAGAAATTCTTTTTACGCCATTTATGACGGTACAGCTTACAGACCTTTTGTAAACAGGCAGCTTATGCCTAAAATAGCAAAAGAATTAAATGAAAAAATTTTACACAACAATGCAGGACACATTATCAATGAATACCAAAAAGGGAGCGTCATTCCGAGTATTTATCCTAAAGCAAAAATTGAGCCGCGACTTTCTACAGAATATCACTTGGTTTATTTTATGTGCGTGTTATTCATGATGTTGAGTATGTTTATATGGCGAGAAATCGGAATCGAACTTACAGGAAGTGGAATTGCCGGAATTTTAACGGCTGTTATTTTTGCAATAATATTTCCAATCCTTGAAACAGTCGGCGGATATTTTTATGATTTCGGAGAATTGTTGTTTTTTTCATCTGCAGTATTGTTTGCTTGCAAGGGGTGGTGGCTTGCATTGATAGTTCTTGTACCGATTGCCGAATACAACAAGGAGTCGTTTTTATTTTTTTCTGTAACGCTTTTTCCGTTTCTGGCCGCAAAACTCGGCAATAAAAAAGCTACGCTTGCAATATTATCTGCAGTAATTTTCAGCGGATTGACTTATTTGTACATATCGAACATTTATGCGGGAAACACGGGAGGTTCAACTGAGTTTCATTTAATGCGCCACATTGAACAAATTAGTGACAATTGGTTTCATTCAGAAATTACTTACGGTATGCCGATAGGACAAGGTGCATATTTGCCACACATTTTAATTGTTTTGTGGATTGTCTGTAACGCTTGGAAAAATTTGCCTTTACAATGGAAACATCACATATATTTTGCTCTGGCAATAAATATACCGCTTTATCTGCTTTTTTGTTGGCCCGGCGAAATTAGAAACTTAAGTATGCTTTACATGGGATTTATTGCAATGCTTTCAATTTACATAAAGAATTTAATAACCGTCGAGAGGAGGATTGATTTTTGAGTAAAAAAACTACTCTTGCGAGTAAAATTTCTGAAGATTTTTTGGACGGCTTGATAGTTTTGGTGCCGCCTGTAATAACAGTTTTTGTCGTAGTGGAGATTTTGGAACTGACAGAAACGCATCTCGGCAAATACATTCCAATTGACTTTCCAGGCATTGGCTTAATCACAATAATTTTTACAACTTGGTTTGTAGGATTTATTACAGGCAACAGGCTGGCGCAAAAAATTATCAGCATGGGCGAATGGTTTTTAAACAAAATACCTGTCGTGAAATTTATTTACAGCTCGGTGAAACAATTTTCGCAAGCTGTTTTTGATTCTGACTCTGCATTTCAAAATGTAGTTTTGGTACCTTATCATCAGTCGCTGGCGTTGGGTTTTTTAATGAACAATATTCCGGCGGCAGTTACTGAAAAACTCGGCGAAGACTATGTGTGTGTTTTTGTGCCGTGGAGTTTGAATATGACTTCAGGAACAAATTTGTTTGTAAAAAAATCTGAAATTATTCCTGTCGAAATAAAATCTGAAGACGCACTGCAATTTATTTTGACGGCAGGAACAGGCAACAAGGAGGCTGACAATGAAAAATCTTGAAGAACTTGCGCTTTTGGTTCAAGGTAAGATAATTGGCGACGGCTTGACAAAAATTGAAAATATTCAGCACGATTCACGCTCCGTCACGGCAGGCAGTTTGTTTGTTTGTATGGAAGGTGCGCATGTTGACGGACACAAATTTATAAATCAAGCTAAGGAGTCCGGTGCAGTTGCAATTTTGACGACGCACGAAGATATAAATTTGCCGCAAGGCATGAGTGCGCTTGTAGTTCCTGAAATGCTGAACGCGCTTGCAATTATCGTGCCTTATTTTTATGACTATCCAAGCAAAAAAATGCGTGTTATCGGTATCACAGGCACGAATGGCAAGACTACTACAACTTATTTAATACGCGCAATTTTGCTTGAGGCAGGTTACAAAGTTGGCTTAATCGGCACAATACAAATGCTTATCGGCGCGGAAAGTTTTCCAATGCACAACACAACGCCGAATGTTATCGATCTGCAACATATCTTTGTGCAGATGCTTGAATCTAAAGTTGATTTTGTGGTTATGGAAGTTTCAAGCCACGCACTTGCAGAAAACAGAGTTAGCGGCGTGGAATTTGACACGGCGATTTTTACTAACCTGACGCAAGACCACCTTGACTATCACAAGACGCTTGAAAATTATTGCGCGGCTAAAGCTAAATTGTTTGACATGGTTTCGCGTACAGGCAGCAAACAAAATAAGCACGCAGTCATAAATCTTGACGACGCGGCAAGTTCAGAAATGCTGAAACATTCTACCTGCGCGGTTTTGACTTACGGCATTAAAAATCATTCCGACATTCAGGCTACAAATATTCAGGTTTCAACGCAAGGAAATAAATTTAACTGTCAAATTCCAACTGCCAACTTTCAGGTTACCACAAACTTGACCGGCATTTTTAATATTTATAATGTGTTGGCTGCGATTGGTGCCACTTTGGCTGAAAATATTTCTGTCGAAGCTATAAAAACTGCGCTGGAAAAATTTAAGTCAGTGCCGGGTCGTTTTGAAAAAATCTTCGCCGATATTCCATACACAATAATTGTTGATTATGCTCACACGCCCGACGGCGTTCAAAATGTCCTGCAAACTGCAAGGCAAATTACCACGCAAAAAATTATTACAGTATTCGGTTGCGGCGGCGACAGGGATAATACTAAGCGTCCTATCATGGGCAGATTAGCGGCTGAACTTTCTGACATTGTGATTGTAACTTCAGACAATCCGCGAACTGAGGATCCTGAAAAAATTCTGCGCGAAGTTGAAGTCGGCGTTAAAGAAAAAATCGGCAGTAAATATTTTGAGTCAATAATTGACAGACGCAAAGCAATTTTCCGCGCAGTCGAACTTGCCAAGACCGGCGATATTATTATGATTCTCGGCAAAGGTCATGAAAATTATCAAATCCTCAAAGACAAGACAATACATTTTGACGATCGTGAAGTTGCGTTGGAGGCGATTAAAAATGACTAAAATAATTTTGTCGGACATTGACGGCACATTTTTAGCAAGCAATAAAAAGCCGACTGAATTGCACGCCGAAGCCTTGAAAAAAATCTTGGACGCAGGTTTAAAATTCGCATTTGTTTCTGCGCGTATGCCTGAAGCAATTTTCCCAATCACTGACAAATTAAATTTGCCGCGCACGGCGATTATCAGCTACAGCGGCGCGTATGTTATGACTGAAGACGCGCAGGTTTTGTATGATAAAAAAATTCCGCTCGACGACGCAAAAAATATTTTGGCTGAAATGAAAAGTCGCTGGGACGATATTTCGACAAGCATTTATTGTGGGCGCAGGTGGTTCACTGAAAAAATCGACAAGCGCATTGAACGTGAAATTTCAAATTCCGGCGCGACTGTCGAAGTTAAAAATTTTGATAAAGTTTTGGCAGAAGATGTGCCAAATAAAATTTTTGTGCGTTGTGAAGTCGAAACTTGCGCAGAAATGGAAACTGAACTTGGGCAAATGTTTCCAAACTTAAATGTCGTACGCAGTGCGGCTTATTTGTTGGAAGTTATGGACAAAAGCGTTTCAAAGGCAACAGGCATTGAAATTTTGCTTAAGCATTATGGTTTGTCGGTTGCCGACGCAATCGCTTTTGGCGACAACTACAATGACACCGAAATGTTAAAACTTATTCCGCACTCGGTGGCTATGGGCAATTCACCTGATGCAATTAAAAATCTTGCGTCCGCTGTCACAGATTCAAATGACGACAGCGGCATTTATACCTACCTGAAAAAAATTAATTTAATTTAGTGGAGGCTGATTAACTTGAAAATTATTCACACAGACAAAGCACCGGCGGCAGTTGGTCCTTACAGTCAAGCAATTGCAGTCGGCGAAATGATTTACACTTCAGGACAAATTGCGATTGATCCTGCAGTTGGCAAAATTGTTGCTGAAAATATTTCTGAACAGGCTAAGCAGTGCTGTGAAAATCTTGGCGAAGTTTTACGCGCGGCAGGCAGTGACTTCAGCAAGGTTGTTAAGACTACTTGCTTTTTGGCTGAAATTGCGGACTTCAAAACTTTCAATGCGGTTTATGAAAAATATTTTGTCAGCAAACCGGCTCGCAGTTGCGTTGCTGTAAAAGATTTGCCGGCAGGTGCACTTTGCGAAATTGAAGTCATCGCTACAAAATGAAAATTTTGAAAATTTATGCGGCGGCGTTGGCTCAGTTCAAGGCAAATAATTTTTCGGAGGCATTGAAACTTCAAGCCGAAGTCAAAAAATTAAATCCAAATTGGACAAAAAATTTGTTGCTTGAGGCTTACATTTATCGCGAACAAAATTTTTTTTTGCAGGAAATTTCCGCGCTGGAAAAATTTTTGCCGCAAATTGATTTTTCAATCGAAGGCGAACAGACTTTATCGGCAACAGGTTACAGCTTGCTTGGCTCGGCTTATCAAAAAATCGGCAACGCTGAAAAAGCTGTAAAATATTTTACTAAGTCGGCGGCGTTGGAGGAAAATTTTCACCAATCCTGCGTAGAAATCAGCAATGCAATTTTTGCCGCAAATGACGCTGAAACTTTTTCTGCTGAAGATTTTCAAAAACTATACGCGCTGTATCAAAATAAAATTTCCAACCTGAAAACTTTTCCGCGCAAAATTTATAAGCACAACAAAATACGCGTCGGCTACTTGTCTGCGGACTTCAGGGAACACCCTGTCGCGGCGTGGAGTTGGAATTTAATTACAGCTTTAGACAAAAATAATTTTGAAGTTTATTGCTACAATTCAAGCAAAACATCTGATTGGCTGACTGAAAAAATTTCTGCGGCAGTTGATTTTTGGCGTGACATTTCGGACTTGAACGACTTCGACGCGGCTAAACAAATTCGCACGGACGAAATTGATATTTTGTTCGACTTGTCCGGTCACACTAAAGAAAACAGGCTTTTGGTTGCGGCTTATCGCCCTGCCACAATTCAAATTTCCGGAATAGGTTACATGAACTCGACAGGCTTAAGCTGTTTTGATTATTTTTTGACTGATGCAATTTGTCTTGGCAATTGGCAAAAATATTTTGTAGAAAAGCCGCTGCAACTTCCGCAAAGCCATTTTTGTTACACGCCGATAAAAATTTTTCCTGAACCTGCCGATTCGCCTTGCTTGAAAAATAATTTTGTAACTTTCGGCTGTTTCAACAACTACAACAAAATTAACAACACAATGCTTGCCGCATGGAAAAAAATTTTGGACGCAGTGCCGAACAGCAAATTGATTTTGAAGTGCGAAATTTTCGGCAACGCTGAAGGTAAAAATTTATTTATCAATCGACTTCAAAAATTGGACTTCGACTTGGAACGCCTTGAAATGCGCGGTCACACTTCAAACTACCTTGCAGAGTACGCAGATATTGACATTGCGCTTGACACTTTTCCATACGCAGGCGGCGCAACTACTTGCGAGGCAATTTATTGCGGCGTTCCTGTTGTCAGTTTGTATGGCGAAAGACACGGCTCAAGGTTTGGCTTAAGCATTTTAAAAAATATCGGCGTGGAAGAATTAGCCGCTCCAACTTTGCAGGATTATATTTCACGCGCCGAACAGTTGGCTGAAGATTTTGAACTGCTGAACATCTTGCATAAAAATTTGCGTCGAATGATGACAAATTCCGCGCTGATGGACGCTGAAAATTATATTCGCGCAATCGAGGAAAATTTCAAGCGCGTAATGGAGGAACTAAATGCAAAATAAAACTAAGGCGACGGCAACTTTGGCGACGGTAGCGACTTTGGCGGCAGGAACTTTGCCGGGACTTTCGCCGCTGACAAATTTAGCAGTCACGCCGCTGTCAAATTTTTTGTTGCAACTTTTCAATCACGGCTTTATTGCGGCGACAATCGGTGGCTTGGCTGATTGGTTTGCAGTTACCGCGCTTTTTCACAAGCCGCTTGGCATAAGTTATCGCACTGAAATTTTAAAAAACAATCGCACCAGAATCACCGACGCGTTGATTGAGTTTGTGGAAAAAGATTTACTCACGCCGCAAAACATCATGGACTTGGTAAAAAATGAGGACACGGCGAAATTATTTATTGATTATCTCGAAAATCATCAAGGGCGCGAAAAAATTAAAATACTGGTTGTTGAAGTTTTGAAGGAACTTTTCCAAAATACCGATAGCGCGGAAATTTCAAAAGCAGCCTTGCCAATTTTTGAAGGCGAAATAAAAAATCTTGACGCAAAAAAAATTATCGATGCAATTGTAAAAGTTTCAACAAATGAACGACACGGCAGACGCATTTTGACAACTTTGCTTGAAACTGCAGAAAAAATTTTGCGTTCGGAACATATGCAGGAAACAATCTTGCAAAAGATAACTGAACTGCGTGAGGCGTATGAAGGCGATTCTGCAGGACGCGCGTTGGTTTTGTCCTCAATGAATTTGACTGATGAAAAAATCCTCAACATCTTGAATGAAACTGTCGAAAGTAAAATCAGCAACACAATTTCTGTACTGAATGTGCGTGGTATGGTTGACAATAAAACTTCGAACGCGGCTAAAAATTTGCTGGAAACTTTCGGCGGCTTTATAAAAAATTCTGCTGAAAAGTTTGACGCTGAAAAATTTCAAGCTGAATTTCAAAAGCTGCTGAATGAAAAATTTGACTCCGCAAAGTACATCGAAACTTGGTTTAATGTCAATGTCAAAGGCGAAGTCGATCCTGCGATTATTGAAAAAATTCAGCGACAAAACGCCGCCAATCCACAACACAGCCGCGTTGTTAAAATCGACAAACAACCGCCAATTTGGCTGTCTGCTGTTGAAAGTTTAATCGACGCAAAGATTGAGGAATTTATCAAAAGCCCTGTTCAGCAAAGTAAGTTCGACGCGCTGATAAAAAATTTTGTCGAGCGTATGATTGCCGATTATCACGACCAAATTCCTGCGTTGATTCGCGAACGCCTTGAACGCTGGGACGATGCTCAACTTACTGAGTTTGTGGAGTCGCGCG
>CAJOPJ010000144.1 GCA_905236325.1 uncultured Selenomonadaceae bacterium | reverse complement strand
CATAAGATAATTACAAAGCGGCTTTAAAAGTGAATCCGGCACGCCCGCATAAAAATCGGCGTTCAGTGCATTAACAAAATTTTCTACGTTCATAATTATTGCCTACTTGTTCAGTTGCGGAGTAATAATTTCGTCAATGATAAATTGTGCAACTTTTTCAATTTCGCTGTAAGGTACGGACTTTGGAAGATTCACGCCGAAAGATTTTTGCACCTTTTGCAGAAGTTCATCGGTGTAATAAAGCGTGCCGCCTTCAATTTTTTCTATTCCGTCCAAATACATTGACTTTTTGTTTGCCTGCTGCATTTCTTCCATTGAAAAAACGGAAGTATCAATTTCAATTTTCAATTTGTCGCCGACGTATTTTATTTTTACGGGATAACCGCCCAATTCGCCAAAGACGCCCGGCGTAAAAATTAAATTTTCCTTGTGCGTGCGGACGGTTTCAATTATCGCCGTGATAATTCTGTAGTTGCTTGAGGCGTTCATCATATTTCTTAATTCATTTGTTGGCATCGGAATATTGCACTTTGAAAAAATTTCTTCCTGCGAAATATTTTGCTCCGTGCCGTTCAGATAAACCTTCAGCAACTGTTTAACGCCTTCGCTGTGTCCTTCCTTGCTTATGCAAACGTCATGAAAATGCCCCGTTGCAAACATAACTTCAATATCCCAAAAATTTTCAATTCCCAAAATTTCAGCCACTGCATATTTTATTCTCGGTACAAGGTGATTAAAATTGCCGCTGCCAAAATCCGGAAAATTTCTGCCCGCACTTTTCAGCCAAACATTTACGGCATCAGAATAGGAAGTATTTATAACAATGGCGTTACTGTCAGAATTTTCGGCGGCAGTCATAATGTTTTTTGTAAATCGAATTGCAAGCGGCGTCCAAATTCCATAAGCACGAATATTTTTCCATGAAATTGTTCCGTACTTCAAACCCGGATACGCACGACTTGAATTAACGATAAAATCAGGCTGATATTTTGAAATGGCGCGGCTAATGGCGTCAATGTCAGTTAAATCTACAGTGGCGTCAATTTCAATTTGCGATTTACAAAGACCGCGAATCAAAGCGGCAATTCTCACGATATTTACCTTAGTTTGAATTTTTTCGTAATTCCTGCCGACAACAACAATTTTAATTGCGGGATCGCCCAAACTTACAAGATAATCCAAAAGATAAGTGCCGACGCTCCCCAGTCCAATTATCATAATGCAAATTTTGCCGTCTTTAATATTTTTTTCAACCGTCAAAATTTTTTCGTCAATCGTTTTCATTTTCATCATCCCAATTCTTTTTTGCAATTTTATAATCTTGCCGCGTGTTGCAATTCAACCAGCGTTTTAAGTGAATAAGATTAACTTCATCTGCCGAAAGATTTTCAAAATATCTTTGAATAATCCCCAAATTTGTATCGGTAATATCAACCGCGCAAAATTTTTCGTTCGCCGTTTTCAAAAGTTCAATATTTTTAAATTTCCAGCACTGTCCGGAATTGTAAATGTTATAAAAAGGCTCGTTAATTTCCAGTAAGCCGTGCGAACTGTTGAAGGCGTAGCGATATTTATTTGCGGCGTTTCTGTACACCACAACAGATTTTTTTGAATCAATCGGCAAGCTTGTATAAGTCAGCACGTCCTTTTCAGCCGCCAAAACTTCGACAAAAGAATTTTTATCAATATCCAAATCGCCCTCAATGAAAATTATTTCTGCGGGATTTTTTTCAAAGGCGCGTTGTAAACCGACAGACAAACTGTAGCCGGAAGTATATTTTTGAAAAAATTCATTGTACACCAAAATAATTTTCTGTTTCAGTGATTCATCAAGATTTTTTTCAATGTAATTTTTAAGTTCATCGTACTTGTAGCCGCCGACAACTATAATTGAATCTGCGTCTTTGCATTTTTCCAGAATTTTAAAAAGCAAAGTTTCCGTAGTTTTCTCTTCAAAATAAATTGCTTTCAAGTGCGAATCTTTAAAACCTGAATTAAATCTGCTTGAAACTCCCGCAACCGTGATAATTATAGTTTTCTGCATTTTAATTTTTCTCCAAATAATTTGCAATACATTCTGTCAAACCGGCGTCAAGATTGATTTTAGGTTTCCAATTCGTCCGCGTTTTGATTTTTTCTGTAGATAAAATTCTGCGTTCGGGGTCGGAGGCGCGGTAGCCTTTAAATTCGATAATCGGCGAATCAATGTTCATTTTTTCTGCGCACATTTTTACCAAGTCCAAAATTGAAATTTCCTCATCAGTTGCCACATTATAAATTGATCCGTCCAAAGCATCAGGCGAATTTAATAACGCCAAAACGGAGCTGCAACTGTCAAAATTATTTAAAAAAGTCCGCCTGTTTTTACGGGAATTCTCAAGCAGTACAACTTTTTTATTTCGTTTCAAACTGTCGATAATGTAGGGGATAATATGCTTGGGATATTTTTCATTTTTGCTGTAAACGTTTGCAAATCTTATTGAACAGCCCAAAATTTTCTTGTTAATAACGGCGTCTTTCATAAAAAATTCCGTCATAAGTTTACCGACGGCATAACTTGTTCTTTGGCTGTGTTCGGCGTTCGCAAGTGTTATAAAGTCAGATTCTTTAACGCCGCCTTGTTCATTCCACGAATTCATAGAATAAACTTCTGAAGTGGAGCAATTTATAAATTTTTTTGCGCCAACTTTTATTGCCTGTTCCAGAAAATTTTTCATACCGATAACGTTAGTTTCAAAAGTTTCATTCACGTTGTAAAAATGTTCCGTGTGAACAACCGCCGCGCAATTTATGTAAATAATTTCGGAAAAATCTTGACGCAACGAAAAAGCTTTGTCCTCAATTTTTTTCATATCGTCTTGATTGTTAATATCAAATTCGTTGAAGTCAAAATTTTTGTTTTCGATACAATCAGCAACAGTTTCAATGGACGAGGCAAAAAAATTGTCGAATCCGATAATTTTGCTGTTGTCATTTAAGTTCAAAATTTGCCTGATCAATTCATTGCCCGTCATTCCTGTTGCGCCGCTGATAACGTAAAGTTTCATTTTTATACTCCATTTCTCAATCTTTCACAATAAAAACTGTCAACTTGTCCGACAAACAAACTCATCGCCTTGTTAATGTCATATTCGACGGAACGAAGATAGACCGACCAATTTTTTGTGTCGATCAGCGCGTATTGTGCATTGGGGTTGTGATTTCTCGGTTGTCCGACAGATCCGGGATTTATAAAAAGCACAGATTTTTTGTATCGAAATTCCGCCGCGTCCGAATTATAAAATTTTGTAAAGCAATGGGAATAATGCGTATGTCCGGAAAAAACTATGTCGTAATTTTGATAATCGCCATGCAAATTTTCAGGCGTTATTCCCAACCACGCAGGATTTTCTAACGAGCCGTGAATTGCCAAAATTTTTTTGCCGTTAATGACAAATTCCGCTTTACAATTTTTCGCGCAGGAGTTTTCAAGATATTCGACAGTTTCAGAATTTAAAATACTTGCCGTATAGCGTGCGCTTTCTTTGCCGCGTTCACTTGAAAAGCCGGTGTAATTTTTTTGAATTATGGCTTGTTCGTGATTTCCCCACAAATTTACAATAACCGGCGCGGGAAGTTCATTTTTAATGAAATTCGCCACTTCGTTTGATTGTTGTCCGTAGTCTATCAAATCGCCGAGAAGAATTATATTTTCGACAGGATAATTTGAAAGATCGTTTACAACACTTTCAAGCGCGAAAAGGTTACCATGAATATCTGAAAGTATAGCCAACATTTTACACCACATCAATTAAAGAAATAATTTTTTTAATCGGCAAAAGATACGGCTCAATTTCTTTTGCCCTGTGATATTTTAAAATACTTTCAGCCGTTTTTTCCATTGCCAAAAAACTGCTGCGGGTAAGCTGATTTGCATAAAT
>CAJOPJ010000143.1 GCA_905236325.1 uncultured Selenomonadaceae bacterium | reverse complement strand
GTAATTTAAAAATATTTTCGCAAGAAGAAATTTTTGCTGACAAAAATAATTTTATTGTCGTCGCCACAAATCGCAATTTGAAAAATATTTATGCAAAGTTGCAAAGTTTTGGCGTGAATTTTTGTCATTACAAAGATTTAATCAGAAAATATTTTGAGGCTTATCTGCGCGACAATAAAAAACTTTTGCAGGATTATTTGGAGCTTTATATAACCGACAAATGCACTTTGAATTGCAAATCTTGCATTTTATTTACGCCGTACGCCGAAAAGCCGTATCAAGATAGAAAATTAAAATCTATTCAGCAAGATATTATCAGCTACTTTAAATTTGTAGATAAAGTTTCGGTTTTCAGATTGCTTGGCGGCGAGCCTTTTTTGTATCGTGACTTTGAGCAGCTGTTGAATTTTATAATCGCAGAAGGCTACCGTGCGAAAATGGAAAGCCTGATTATTGTTTCAAATGGCACAATTATTCCGCCGAAAAAAATTTTGCAACTTTTGGCTGAAAATAATATTGAAGTACATATCAGCGATTATCCTGTTGAGGTTGCACAAAAACAGCGCGCAAAATTGATTGCGGCTTTTGAAAATTTCAATGTTAAATACAAAATAAAATCAATGCGCTGGGTCGATGTTAATAGTGAACCGACAAAAGCTAAACATAAAACCGCGCAGGAAATGCAAAATTTATTTCAAGAATGTTTTGTCAGGTGTAGGACGCTTTTTGACAGCAAATTGTATTTTTGCGCGATTGATGCTGCTGCACAGCGCAGAGGTTATATTCAAGGCGCAGCTGATGATTTTATTGATTTAACTGCGCCGCTGACTAAGCAAGATATTTTAAATTTTGATTCCGGCAAAATTGGCAAAGGCTATGTAAGTTTTTGCAAAAATTGTTATGGCGGTACAGATACAAACAACAGAATTATTCCCATCGCCGAACAGCTTTAAAAACTAATTTACACAATAAAAAAATCCTCCAAAGCGGAGGATTTTTTTAGTCTAGAAAGTCTTTCAATTTTTTACTGCGACTTGGATGGCGGAGTTTGCGAAGTGCTTTAGCTTCAATCTGTCTGATTCTTTCGCGCGTGACATTAAAACTTTTGCCGACTTCCTCAAGCGTGCGTGCCTTGCCGTCCTCAAGTCCAAAACGCAACTTCAAAACTCTTTTTTCGCGTTCTGTCAAAGTACCCAAAACTTCCTGAAGTTGTTCGCGCAACATCATAAATGATGCGGCATCGGCAGGCGCAGGTGCGTCGTGGTCTTCAATGAAATCGCCAAGGTGTGAATCTTCTTCTTCGCCGATTGGTGTTTCAAGTGAAACAGGTTCTTGAGCGATTTTCATAATTTCGCGTACTCTGTCAACGCTGACTTCCATTTCTTCGGCAATTTCTTCAAGTGTTGGTTCGCGCCCATGCTTTTGCAGGAGTTGACGCGATACTCGAATCAGCTTATTGATAGTCTCAACCATGTGCACAGGAATTCTGATTGTGCGTGCTTGGTCGGCGATTGCGCGTGTAATTGCTTGTCTAATCCACCAAGTTGCGTAAGTTGAAAATTTGTAGCCTTTGTTGTAGTCAAATTTTTCAACAGCTTTAATTAAGCCCAAGTTGCCTTCCTGAATTAAATCTAAAAACAACATTCCACGCCCGACATAACGCTTAGCAATGCTGACAACCAAGCGCAAATTTGCTTCGGCAAGTTCTTTTTGTGCGTCTTCATCGCCGGCTTCCATGCGTTTAGCAAGTTCAACTTCTTGCTGTGCTGTTAAAAGTGGAACGCGACCAATTTCTTTAAGATACATTCTGACAGGGTCGTCAATGCTAAGTCCTTCGGAAGACAAATCAACATCATCAAGTTTATCTTGCGCGTCTTGTGATTGTGCGTCGTCGCTTTGATTGTCGATTGAGGAATCAGTTGCAAGGTCGATTGTGTCGTCAACAAATTCAACGCCGCGACTAATCAAATCTTCATAAATATAATCCCATTCGGCAGCGGCTTTATCAGGTGCTAAATCTAAATTTTGCGTCGCCTCAAGAAGTTCACTTTGCGGCAATTTTCCACCATTTTTTGACGCTTTATCAAAAAGCATCGCAACTATTTGAGAGCTGCGACCTCCACCGGCTGTATTTTGTGCTGTCTTACTCTCTTCAGTCATATTGCAGCCCCCTTTGTTAATTGGTAATTAAATTTTCCATTGTTCATTGTCTACAATCCATCCAATTCAGATTTTATCTTTTTCAGCGACTTCAAAATCTCGTCCGCTTTGGCAAGATTGCCGCCTAACATACATTTGTTAAGTTCCTTTAATAGCTCTGCGTGGCGATTTTTTAAATAAGCCTTATGCAAAACCTTGACTGAATCGTCAAACGCCGCAACTTCATTTTCTTTTCTGTCATCAATGCTGTCGATAATAATTTTTGAAAGTTCGGCATTGGCACTGTCGCTAAGTTGCACAGCAGCAGTTACATTATCAGGTCGGCGATTTTCTGCAAGGCAAGTTTCAAGATAGCTGATTATTTCCTGCTGCACTTTTGGAAAAATATTTTTTGGCACCATTGACAGCGTGTAATTTAGTGTATCAATATCTTGCCAAGCAACGCGCAAGGCAACTGCACCTGCTTGTTTGATAGCTTCATCGACTTCGATTTTTAGTTTTGTGCCTTTGACGCGCTGAATTTTGTCTTGACCGGAAAGTTTTTGCCATTCACTTCTAACAACGCTTTCATCAAGCACCAGTGCTGAGGCAATTTTTTTGCGGTATTCACTTTGCCTTGTTGAGTCAGTTTCATTCAGCACTACAGGCAGAATTTCTTTTAGCGCGTGAACTTTGCCTTCGATTGTTGAATGTTCGATCGTTCGCAATACATAGTTCATTCTGTATTCAATCAGACTTCGCGCATTGGTTACAATTTTTTCAAAATCTGATTTGCCATGCTTTCTGATAAAGTCGTCGGGGTCTTTGCCGTCCGGAATATTGACTACAGAAACTTCTGCGCCGAGTTCGCTGACAATCGGCAATGCGCGCAATGTAGCTTTTTGTCCGGCTTCGTCGCTGTCATAGCAAAAAACAATTTTCCTAGCGTAACGCATAATCAATTTTGCATGTTCAGGCGTAAAAGCAGTTCCCAGCGTCGCCACTACATTTTCAATCCCTGCACTCCAAAGCGAAATTGCGTCCATGTAGCCTTCAACCACTATTGCAAAATTTTTATTGCTGATTGCAATGTGCGCCTTGTCCAAGCCAAAAAGCAAATTGCGCTTGTTAAACAGAATAGTTTCCGGCGTGTTCAGGTACTTTGGAGATTTTTCATCAGCCGCATTTAAAATCCTGCCGCCAAAGCCCACAGTCTGACCTAAAATATTTGCGATTGGTATAATCACACGCGCACGCATTCTGTCATATACGCCTTCGCCGGATTTGCGTTTTGAAACAAGACCTGCCGCCAAAAGTTCTTCAACTTTGTAGCCGCGTTGCAGAAAATTTTTTGACAAGCCGTCCCAAGAATCAGGCGCAAATCCAAGTTGAAATTTTTCTATCACATCATCTGTTATTCCACGCGCATTTAAATATTTCCTGCCTAATGCGCCTTGTGAAGTTTTTGTCAGGTAGTTGTGGTAGAATATTTTTGCGTCATTGTTGATTTTGTGGAGGATTTTTTCTTCGGAGTCGCGTTCAACTTCCTGCTCAGATTTATTTTGCGTCGGAATTTCTATTCCAAGTCGCTCGGCTTGCAACTTAACTGCTTCAAAATAAGTTATATTTTCAATCAGCGACAGGAATTTAAATACATTTCCGCCAACATGGCAACCAAAGCAATAAAAAAAACCTTTCTCCGGCGTGACAGAAAATGATGCAGTTTTTTCATTATGAAAAGGACAACAAGCCCAGTATCGACCGCCACGCATATTAAGCTGAACATATCTTGAAATGACTTCGACAATGTCCGATTGACTGTTTACCTTTTCAATAAAAAAATCCAACTCTGCATTTTCCACTAACTTTACCTCCGTTGCCTATATATTCCCTGCCTTTGCAAAATTTCCTTTTTTGCCGGCAAATTTTCAGCAACAAAAATAACACCTTCGCTTGTTTTTGCGAAAGTGTTTTTGAAATAGCTTTTATATATCAGCAAGAAACCTAAAATTTATTCAGTATCTTGGCGGTGGAACATGCCCACGACGAATTGGACCTCTTGGTGGAGGTGGCGGCGGCGGAGGGGGTGGTCCATAACGCTGGCGTGG
>CAJOPJ010000142.1 GCA_905236325.1 uncultured Selenomonadaceae bacterium | reverse complement strand
TGAAGGCGATTTTTAATTTTGTGCCAAAGCCGTCAGTGCCGGAAATTAAAATTGGTTGATCATAATTTTTCAGCGCGAAAAGTCCGCCAAAACCGCCTAAGTCGCCTAGTACTTCTTCGCGATAAGTCGAGCGTACAGCGTCCTTTATAAGTTCGACAGATTTATTTCCTGCGTCAATATCAACGCCGGAATTTTTGTAAGTCATTTGCTCCATTTTGTCACCTCAAAAAAAATTACGCCATTGAAGCGCAAAAAATTTTTTTCAGCAAATTAATTACCTCAAGCAGTAACGCGTCTTAAAATTTCTTGGTAGGCTTCTTCAACGCCGCCTAAATCTCTGCGGAATCTGTCTTTGTCGAGTTTTTCATTTGTAGTCATGTCCCAAAATCTGCAATTGTCAGGCGAAATTTCGTCGCCGAGAATAATTTTATCATGTTCGTCGCGTCCAAATTCCAGCTTAAAATCAATCAAGTTAACATTTTTTGAGCGCAAAAAATCTGTCAAAATATGATTTACCTTGAATGAAATTGATTCAATGTCGTCAAGTTCGCTGACACGTGCCAAATCCAACGCCATAATGTGGTAGCGATTAACCATTGGGTCGCCGAGTTCGTCATTTTTGTAGCAGTATTCAAGTACAGGAGTGGAAAGTGGCGTGCCTTCAGGAAGACCAAGACGCTTTGCTAAACTGCCTGCTGCAACATTTCTGATTATGACTTCAAGCGCAACCATACGCAAAGTTTTAACTGCCATTTCGCGTTCATTCAAAGTATCAATATAATGCGTTTCAATGTCGTGACTTTTCAGCAGTTTAAAGAAAAATTCGCTCATCTTGTTATTCATAATGCCTTTGCCTTGAATAGTGCCTTTTTTTGCGCCGTTACCTGCTGTTGCGTCGTCTTTGAAGTGTACAATCAAAACCTGTGGATCTTCAGTTTCATAAACAATTTTAGCCTTGCCTTCATAAAGCATTTTTGTTTTCTGCATTTTAAAATTACCTCCTTAACATTTGTCGAAATAATAACAACTGCAAAAAAATCTGTCAATTCAAAGGCAGTAAAAAAATTTTGGCGCAACTTTTTTATTTAGAGCACAGATAAAATATTTTCCTGCTACAAAATAAAAATAGCCAGCCTTCAAAAGCTGACTTGGTATTTAAAAAATTTTTGATAAATTGGCTGAAAAATTATTTCAGTTCAGAAACCGACATTTGAATTTTTTCTGATTTAGCATCGACTTCAGCAGACATTTTTGCGCGATAGTCGGCTATTTTTTTTGCAAAATTTTTATCACTGACAGCCAAAATTTGTACAGCAAAAATTGCAGCATTTTTTGCGCCGCCAACAGCCATTGTTGCAACAGGAACGCCGGGCGGCATTTGAACTGTGCTGAGTAATGAATCCAAGCCATTGAATGGTTCACTTGCAAGTGGAACACCGATAACAGGTTTTGTAGTGTACGACGCAACAACGCCGGCTAAATGCGCAGCCATTCCTGCCGCAGCAATAAAAATTTTTGCGTCGGAATTTTTGACAAAATTTTGAACTTTCTGTGGCGTACGATGTGCAGAAGCAACTGTAACTTCAACTTCCGCACCAAAATTTTTTAAAACTTCGACAGCTTTTTGCATAACGCCCCAATCGCTGTCACTGCCCATGATAATTGCAATATCCAAAATAAAAAACCTCCAATCAAATTAACTTGAAATTGCTTTGCGTTTCATTACATAATTCCACGCCGTGACAATTACTGTTGCGCCAAGTTTTGCAATCATATAATGCAAAAAAATTACCTCAACAAAAAACCACATACAAAGCTGATTTAATCCCAGTCCAACAATGCTTGAGCCGATAAAAATTGTTGCTTGCTTAGGCGTTTGTTTTTGGCGCACTTTGAAAACAAATTTTACGCAAAGCCAATAGTTGAAAATTACGCTGATTGTAAATGAAATTCCTGCAGAATAAAAATAATTTACGCCGGCAAATTCAGTCAAGCCAAACAAAACGCTCATATCAACCAAAAGCGATAAGCCGCCGACAATACAAAATCTTACAAACTCAAGAAATTTTTCGCGCTTCAAAATTTCACCGCCTTAAAATTGACTGCCGAAATATTTTTTTCAACCAACAACGCCGAAATTTTTTGTGAAGTTAAAGCCGCAAGTTCAGCTTCAAAATCATGTTCCCAGACGCAGTAATTTTGCAAAATTTTATTGTCAATTCCCGGGTGCAACATAACTTCAGTTGTGCCTTCCTGCAAATTTTCAATCAAGTTCAGCAAAAAATTTTCAGTCACAGATTCGCCGGCAACAATTCCTGAAAAATTTTCCGGCGTGGAAATATTTTTTTTATGCGCCTTGTATCTAGCAATTTTCGCCAAAGTGCTCAAGCCCAATCTGCCGATAAATTGACCAAAATTGCCAAGTTCGCCGGAAAGAATTTTTGTTGCAGAAACGCGCATTGCAGGAATTTTTGCTGCCACTGCCAAATCAAGCGCAATTTCTAAAACGCCAGGAAAATGATGTAAATGTTGATGACTGTCAAAATGCGTTAAAATTATTCCGGTGCGCTGAATTTTTTCAAGTTGCGCGGCAAGTTCAGCTTTAATATCCTCAGCCGAAATTTTACCTTGCAAGTATCGCTTGAAAAATTCGACGTAGTCAGCAAAAAAAATTCCCTCCGCAGTCACAAGCGTCGGAATTTTTTCAGGCGGCAAGACAGGAAATCCATTTGCCAATGTAAAATGTATTCCAACGCCAAGTGCAGGATTTTTTTTGGCAATTGCGACTGCGTCTTCAAAAGCAACTCCGCCAGCCATAATTGTTGCTGACTTCAAAAGCCCTGCGCCGAAAGATTTTTCAACAGCGCGATTTATAAGTTCGTGCCTGCCAAAGTCATCTGAATTAAAAATTATTTGCTTCATCAAAAAGCTCCTTGCCTAAAAAATCATAAGTGTGCATATTATATCAAGACTTTTTAATTTGTCTAACTTAACTCAAGCCGAAAGAAAAATTTAATTTTTCAGAAAATTATTCTTGCAATTTGATTTTGAACTGTTATAATATTCACATAGTTTAAAAATGTTTTTTCTGAAGTAAGGGGGATTTTTAAATGGCAAAAATCGAGAAGGTTATTGGTCGTGAAATTATTGATTCTCGTGGCAATCCTACAGTTGAAGTTGATGTTATCCTTGATGACGGCACAATGGGTCGCGCAGCTGTACCGTCCGGTGCATCGACAGGTGAAAATGAGGCTCTCGAACTTCGTGACGGCGACAAATCGCGCTATCTTGGCAAAGGCGTTTTGAAGGCTGTTGAAAATGTAAACAAAGTTATCGCTCCTGCAATTATTGGCGACTGCGTACTTGATCAACGCGCACTTGACTACAAGATGATTGAACTTGACGGAACGCCAACCAAGAGCAAACTCGGCGCAAATGCAGTACTTGGTGTTTCACTTGCGGCGGCAAAAGCTGCGGCGGCTTACGTCGGACTTCCATTGTATCGCTATATTGGCGGTTGCAATACCTATAAAATGCCTGTACCAATGATGAACATCATTAACGGCGGCGCACACTCTGACGCTCCTATCGCGTTCCAAGAATTTATGATTCGTCCTGTTGGCG
>CAJOPJ010000141.1 GCA_905236325.1 uncultured Selenomonadaceae bacterium | reverse complement strand
TCCGGCCTTATTGTTGTACACAAAAATCGAATCATGAGAAATATAAAAACCTGCTGAAAAGCTCTTGACTTTTGTTAGCAGGTTTTTTGTGCAAAAAATCCCCACAACAGGCTTAAATTTTTTGCAGGAATTTTTTATACTGCCACTAGGTGATTTTATGAAAAAATATTTTTTAAGCAGAGTTTTGCAACTTGTGCCAATTTTGCTCGGCGTAACATTTTTGACTTTCGCAATGATGCAATTTGCGGCGGAGGATGCTGTTGATGTACTTTACAGCCAATCGACTGTCACAGAGGAAATTAAATTTCAAAAGCGTGCAGAACTTGGACTTGACAAGCCATTTTTGATTCAATATGCAAATTGGTTAAAAAAATTTTTGTCGGCAGATTTAGGCAAATCTTTCATCAGCGGCGAATCAGTTTCGCAAACTTTTTCAGAAAAACTGCCGGCAACTTTTGAATTGATGTCGCTTTCAATTTTGTTGACAATTTTTATAGCAACGCCGCTCGGTATTTTCGCCGCAATAAATCAAAATAAATTTTCAGACTTTGTAATCAGATTTTGCACTTTTGTAGGAAATTCACTACCAAATTTTTTTGTTGCGCTGCTTTTAATTTATTTTTTGGCTTTAAAATTAAATTTATTGCCAATAATTTCAGGAAATATTTTAATGCCTGCGTTGACTTTGACAATCGCAATGGCGGCTAAATATATCAGGCAAATTCGCGCAATAGTTTTGGAAGAATTAAATCAAGATTATGTAATTGGCGCAAGGTCGCGCGGAATTTCTGAATTTAAAATTTTTACGCGACATATTTTGCGAAAAATTTTAGTAGTAATTGTAACTTTAATTGCGTTGTCGATTGGAAGTTTGCTCGGCGGCACTGCGATTGTAGAAACAATTTTTATGTTTGACGGCGTTGGAAAATTGGCTGTCAATGCAATTTTAGCTAAAGATTATCCAATAATTCAAGCCTATGTTGTTTGGATGTCGATAATTTATGTCTTTGTAAATTTTTTTGCCGATTTATTAACAAAATTTTTAAATCCAAAGGTGTAATTTATGAAAAAATTTTTATTTTTGGCAGGAATTTTAATTTTTATTGCGATTTTTGCTGAATTTTTAGCTCCGCAAGATCCTTACGCACAAAATTTAGACAAAGCCTTATTGCCGCCAAACGCAGAAAATTTGCTCGGCACTGACAGATACGGTCGCGATTTATTTTCAAGAATTATTGTCGGAAGTCAAACAACTTTGCTTGCAACATTTTTAATTTTAATTTCAATAACAATTTTTGGAACTTTAATTGGCTTAGTGGCAGGATTTTTTGGAAAAAAAATAGACGCAATTTTAATGCGTCTGACAGATTTATTTTTGGCTTTTCCGCAAATGGTTTTTGCAATCGCCGTCGCAGGAATTTTGGGCGGCGGACTTTTCAACGCGGCTTTAGCAATTTCAATGGTCGCTTGGACAAAATACGCAAGACTTTCGCGCAGTTTGGTTTTGCAAGTTTGCAATGCAGATTTTATTTCAGCAGCAAAAATTTCCGGCGCAAAAAATCTAAAAATAATCTTCCGCCACATTTTGCCGAACATTTCAGGAACAATTTTAGTAACTTCGGCGTTGGATATCGGCACAATAATTATGGAAATTGCCGGCTTGTCATTTTTAGGACTCGGCGCACAACCTCCAACTGCAGAATGGGGCGCAATGATGTCGAACGGCAGAGTTTTTTTGCAAACTGCGCCGCATGTAATTTTAGCACCGGGTTTTGCAATTTTTATTACAGTTGCGATTTTTAATTTGCTGGGCGATAAAATGCGCGATTTTTTAGATAAAAATTAAAAGCCATAAATAATAGATTTCATCATTAAATCAGTGTCGTGTTCTTGAAAAATTTCTTCCTCCGGCAGCCAGTCTTCTGAAAACAGCGGCAAATTTTCAACTAAATCTTTGACAAATTTTTGCACAGATTGTATTTCCTGTTCGCCTTGCGATGATTTTAAAAATTTTCCAAGCATCAAGCCGACTTTTAACATATCATCTGCAGTCAAAGCTCTGGTTGTCGGATCCAAAGTTGAAAGTCGCAGGATTGGGTAGGAAATTTTTTCGTCCGCAGTCATCAAAGTTTCAGCTTGAACCAAAAGCCCTGCCTGTTCAAGTTTGCTGACTGTCGATTGATTGTCCGCAGGAATTTTCAGCAACACCAGGTGATTTTCAGTCGGCGAACAAAAAATTTCCGCACCGGTTTTTTTCAAGCCTTGCTCAAGTGCGCGTGCATTATCCAAAACTGCCTGTGCGTAATCTTGATATTCTTCACAGGCAACTTCGCGAAAAATTATTGCCAACGCCGCCATAACATTTTTTTTCAGCGACGCGTGCCCTGTTTCGATAACTTTTTTTTCAAGAATTTCGGCAAATTTAGATTTACACAAAATAATTCCACTTTGCGGACCATGTAAGCCATCGCTGCCTGAAAAAGTTACAACATCAGCAAAATTTACAGGTGAAGGAATTTTTTTTGCGGCAACCAATCCTGCGTTTTGACCTAAGTCAATCCACAAATTTGCGCCGACTTCATCGGCAATTTTACGCAAATTTTTATAATCAATGTTTTGCGGATAGTTCACCGGCGAATAAATTATCAGCGTTGGATTATTTTTCAGCGCAAGATAGCGCACTTTTTCAAAATCAATTTTAAAATTTTTCGGCTCAACTGCAAATTTAATAAAATTGTACTTCATTTGTTCGCCGCTACAATGTTCCTGCTTGCGAAGATTGAAAGACAAAACATTATCGCCGTTTTTCAGGAAAGTTTGCAAAACAACACGCGACGCAGCAACTGCATTTCCTGTTCGCAAAATTGCGTGTTCAGCGTTGAAAAGTTTACAGGCGCGTTTAACTGCCAACTGTTCAATTCGGCTGTAATGTTCAAGCGCGTTGTGACCGATAAAATCATTTCCAAGCGCACTGCCTTTTAAGTATTGTGACAGAGGCGACGCGGCGTTATCTGTCGGTATCAGCGACAAAGTTGAAATTTGCCTGTCCAGCGAAAATTTTAAAACTTCGCACAAGTCGGGATCGAATTTTTGAAGTTGTTTAAATAATTTTTTGCCTATCATAAAAAAATTTCCTTTCAGTCAAATTTTTAGTGGTCAGTTGTTAGAAAGTTAATTCTTAATTATTCAGGCAATTCCTGTCAACATATAAAACAAAACGCACAGAAACGGCACAAAAAATTTCATTGCCATCAAAACAATTATATCGAAGTAAGCGTCTTTGTGCGTCAGTCCACAAATTGCCAGCAAAGTTACAAGTGCGCCGGCGTGCGGTACAGGATCAATACCAATCGACGCAACGGCAACTATCCTGTGCAAAACTTCAAGTGGAATTCCTTGTGCAGTAGCCATTTGCGCCCAAGTATCGCCAAGCATTGAAAGCGCAATTGTAAGTCCGCCGGAAGCTGAACCTGTAATTCCGCCCATTATGTTTGTTGTAACAACTGCGGAAACCAGCGGACCTGCGCTATTGCCAATGTCGATTAAAATTTCTTTAATTGGCAGAAAGCCTGGCATACTAACCATAACTGAACCAAAAGCAAAGCCTGAGGCAACATTTAAAACTGCCGCGCAACTTGAAACCGCGCCATAGTTCACAGTTTCAAGAAAATTTTCCTTGTTGCCGCGATATTTTCTCCTGCCAATCCAAGCCGCCGCTATCGAACTTAAAATTAATGCAACGCTGATTGACCAAATTGCCTGAACTTTGCCGACTGAAGCTGCAAGCAAAG
>CAJOPJ010000140.1 GCA_905236325.1 uncultured Selenomonadaceae bacterium | reverse complement strand
ATTTGTTGCTGAACAGCAGTCAATGCGTATTCAAACTTCCGCGCTGAATGAACTTTTGCAAGACGCAATTGCAGTCAATCCGCCGCCTTCAAAAAAAGGCAAACAGCTGAAAGTTTTATTTATCACGCAAGCTGATATTTGTCCGCCACGATTTATTTTGTTTGTGAATGAACCGGAACTTATGCATTTTTCCTACCTGCGTTTTATTGAAAACAGACTGCGCGAAAGTTACGGCTTTGAAGGCACGCCGCTAAAATTTATAGTTCGCAAGCGCACTGAAGAGGAAGAATAATTGACAATTTGTAAGGGATAATAGATAATTAGCTATCTTGTCAATTTGGAGATGAACTTCTTGCATATCAGAATTTTAGATAAATATATTTTTCGCGAAGTCATAATGGCGGCAATTTTTGGAATTTGTGCGTTTTCGGCAGTTTTTATCGGTTCAGGAACTTTATTTAAAATCGCACGCTACATTACAGATTATGGCGCAAGTTTTTCAAGCGTTGTTAAAATCTTTGTCTATGGCTTGCCCGGAATAATTATGTGGACTTTTCCAATGTCAATGCTGTTGGCAACGCTTTTAACTTTCGGCAGACTTTCAAGTTCAAGCGAAATTACAGCAATGAAGTCTTGCGGAATCAGCTTTAAGCGTATTGCTGCGCCGGCAATTTTTTTAGGCTTAATTGTCAGTGTGCTTGCAATTTTGTTTAATGAACATGTTGTGCCTTGGGCAAATTCTGCTGCTAATGATGTTTTTTATTATGAAATTCAAGGCAACACCGAAATGAAATCTCAAGACCACATCATTGTTAAGGAAATTGTCGGCGATAAAATTCAGCGACTGGTTTATGCACGCGAATACAACGCAACAAGCGATACTTTGCAGGGCGTGACTATGCAGGAATTTAACGACGAAGGCAAAGTTACGCATGTTGAAAACGCAAATTTTGCTGAATGGCAGGGCGAACAGTGGATTATGCACGAAGGCATTATTTATGATATTTCCGACGACGAACGCACGCACTCAATGCGCTTTGATAAACAAATTTTGCCTGTAAAAGCAAGTCCGCGCCAAATTGTGCGCGAACAAAAAAAGCCCGAAGAACTCACAATGCAAGAACTTAAGGCGCAAATTCAAATTATGAAAACGCAATATGTCAACACCGCAAAATTAGAAACTGAACTTTATCAACGCGTTTCTGTGCCTTGCGCAAGTTTAATTTTTGCGTTAATCGGCGTTCCACTCGGTCTTCAACCGACAAGAAATTCATCTTCGGCAGGTTTCGCAATCAGCGTAATAATAATTTTTATTTACTACGCTGTTATGACTTTGTCAAATGCGCTCGCACGCGGCGGCGCAGTTGAACCAATGTTTGCAGTTTGGATACCGAACATTATAGGCTTGATTTTTGGCGCAGGTTTAATTTATCGCGCATCAAAATAAAAAAAATTCCCCAAGTCAGATTTTAAATTTCTGCTTTGGGGAAAATTTTTTTTATCAGCTGTTCAAGTTGCCTGTCTTTTTTTAGTTCAAGTTTAATTTTGCTGTGTGCGCGAATAACTGTTGCATGATCGCGCTTGCCAAAAAATTTTGCTATGATTGTCCAAGAAGTCAAAGTCAATTCACGGCAAAGAAACATTGAAATTTTTCTTGGCTGTGCAATTTTTTTTGCGCGACTGTTGCTTAAAATCATCTTCGCCGTCAAACCGAAATGTTCTGCAACTTTAGCAACAATTTCAGTAAGTGACAAATCAGTTTGCGGCGTTGGTTCGGCATTGACTATAACATTTGCGTTTAAATTTTTTTTGTCATCAAAGTCCAAATCAGCAAAAGCTTCAGATAAAGTTTTATTCATCAACTCCGCACGCGCAATAACTCTGTTCAATGCGCCTTCCAAGTCGCGAACATTGGAATCAAATTTTTCAGCCAAGCCGGTAATAATTTCGGGCGGAATAGAAATATTTTCAAGTTCAGCCTTTTTTTGCAAAATTGCAATGCGCGTTTCAATGTCCGGCTTTTGAACATCAGTACAAAGCCCCCAAGAAAAGCGCGAACTTAAACGCTCCTCAATACCTGTAATTTGTTTCGGCGGCTTATCTGCGGCAATCACAATTTGCTTGTTCAAATTGTGCAGGTCATTGAATGTGTGGAAAAATTCTTCCTGCGTTGCGTCTTTGCCGGCTAAAAATTGCACATCGTCCAACAGAAGTACATCAGTTCTGCGGTATTTTTCCTTGAAGGCAGTTATTTTGCGTTCCTTCAGCGCAGTTATCATTTCAGTTGTGAACTGTTCGCCGGAAACATACAGAATTTTTTTTTGCGGATTTTCGGCAGAAATTTTGTTGCCAATGGCGTGCATTAAATGTGTCTTGCCAAGTCCAACGCCACCATAAATAAAAAATGGATTGTAATGGATTCCGGGTTCACGACAAATTGCCAATGCGGCTGCGTGTGCAAATTCATTCGACTTGCCGATAACAAAATTGTCGAAGGTATATTTTTTATTCAGCGTGGAATTTTCAACAGGCAATAAATTTTTTACAGGCGCAGGTTGCGGCGAAGTTTTATTGTCGTCGCTGATTTCCAAAGTCATTTGCACTGCGTCTTCCGGCTTAATTTTTGGCTTGCGGCGCATTATTTTTATTTCAATGCTGATGTGTTCGCCGCTTAAATCAAAAAAAGCCTCCTCCAGCTTTGATAAATATCTATCCTCAACCCATTGCCTACGCAGTTCATCATTTGTAACCAGCGTCAGAATATTTTTTTCAAGCGATTCCGGTTTTAGCGGTTCAAGCCATTTTTCAACTGCACTTTCAGTTAAATATTCTTTCGACTTCGCCAAAACTTCCTGCCATAAATTTTTCAACTGATTTATTTGCATTAGTCATTATCACCTTGAAAAAATTGCTCCGCCAATTCGTCAGGAATGGTAAATTCGCCAAGCGCATTAACAAAACGCGACGACAAGCCGTGAAAATCACTGCCGCCTGTTAATTTTAAATTGTACTGCGACGCTAAAGATTTATATTTTTGAACATCTTCCGCCGTGTGGCAGGGATAATAAACTTCAACAGCGTCAACGCGCTTGCAAATTTCTTCAACTAAATTATCATCGCCAACCAGTTTTGGATGCGCCAAAACTGCCTGTCCGCCTGCCGAATGAATTGTTTCGATAACATCATTTATTTCAGGAAAATATCTTTTTGCATAAGCAGGCTGACCTTTGCCCAGCATTTTATCAAAAGCCTCGCGCACAGTTTTAAATGCGCCATTTTTAACCAAAACTCTGGCGATATGAAATCTGCCGACACTTCGGCTTGCACCTGCAGCTTGCAAAACTTCGGCTTCGCGAATATTAAATTTATTTTCCTGCAAATTTTTTATAATTTCACTAAAACGCGTCCAACGCGACTCGGCAATTTCATTTATCATTTCTGAAAGATGCGCGTCATAAATATCAATATTGTAGCCGACAATATGCACATCATGTTCAGGATGGTTTGCGCTTATTTCGATACCTGGAATAATTTTTAAACCTTTCGCAGGATAAAGTCCATTTTCATACAAATAACGAAAGCCGTCCACCGTGTCATGGTCGGTGACGGCTAGATAGTTAAGACCTACTTTTTTTGCTTCAGCGACAAGTTCATCTGGTGAAAAACTGCCGTCGGAAAAATTTGTGTGCGTGTGTAAATCTGCGGGCATAAATTTACCTCTTTTCAGTCGTCGGAAATCTCAAACTAAATTCTTGTAAATTACTTCCCGACAAAAACTCATCGTGGCTCGACAATCAACTTAATTGCTGTGCGTTCGCTGCCTTCAATTTCAATGTCGGTAAAGGCAGGTATGCAAATTAAATCTACACCGTGCGGAGCAACAAAACCTCTCGCAATCGCAACAGCCTTCACAGCTTGATTTAGTGCGCCGGCACCTATTGCTTGCATTTCCGCGCTGCCATTTTCGCGGATAACGCCGGCTAGCGCACCTGCTACAGAATTGGGATTGGATTTAGCTGATACTTTCAAGACCTCCATGATAAACTCCCCTTTCTTGTTGTAGTTACTTACTCGGCTTTTCCTATTCTGCAAATACAGCTAAAATCCTTCACTTATTTGTTAAGTTTGTTGCAAAGATATAACAAGTTTGTGAAATTTTTTTATTCGCCCTCGACAATGCGTACGCGTTCGAAGTTCACAGGTTGATTTGTTTTGTCGTCAACTTCGATAATAAGCGCACAATAAATGCAAGGTGAATCAGCAACTTCAAAATGTTTCAGTCGCGCTGTTAAAAATTTTTCAATCACATTTTCGACTTTTGAGCCGATTACCGAATTGTAAGGACCGACCATACCTAAATCTGTTATGTAAACAGTTCTCTGTGGCAAAAATCTTTCATCAGCAGTTTGGACATGCGTGTGAGTTCCAACAACTGCGGTAACTTTGCCGTCAAGATAAAATCCAAGCGCAATTTTTTCACTCGTCGCCTCCGCGTGGAAGTCAACCAGAATTATATCACAGTCGCTTTTAATTTCACGCAAAATATTTTCCGCGCAGGTGAAAGGATCGTCCAAAGGTTGCATAAAAGTTCTGCCTTCAAGATTTATCACGCCGACATTTTTTGCCTTGTAAGGATAGATGCAATAGCCTTTGCCGGGACATTCGCCCGGATAATTTGCAGGGCGCAACAGGAAAGGCTCGCGGTCAATAAATTCTTGAACATCTTTCCTGTCCCAGATATGGTTGCCGCTTGTGATAACATCAGCGCCGCCGCTAAGAAGTGCGCTCAGCGTCTGTTGAGTTAAGCCTTTGCCATGCGCCGCGTTTTCGCCGTTGACAACTATCATGTCGATATTTTTTTCAGCTTTGAGTTTATCAGTTTGTTCAGCAAAAAATTTTCTGCCGGGGCGTCCATAGACATCGCCGACCATCATAATTCGCAAAAAAATTTACCTCCTTAACGCGTGTAAACAACAACGCGCTCCTGTTCACGTACGCCGACTAAGCGTCCTTCAATGCGCATTTGCCGCATATTGCTTAAGCACTGTTCCAAAAAATCTTCCTGCGCCATAATATAGTCTTCGTCGGGATAGCCGCTTTCAAAGTCCTCAATCAATTTGTCGCCAAAATAATTTGCGGCAAGTTCAGTCAAAAGCGAAAGTTCGCCGCAAGTCAAAGTCGCCATATCACGCCGAACATTTAAAAAGCAAGTGCCATAAATGCCTTCAACATTAAGTTCGATAGTTGCGCCACCCAATTTTTCAATGTGGTGATAAGTTTCGACAGAGTCGGCAACATACTTCAGGAAATCTTCAAAGTCATTTTGCGAAAATTTTCCATTCAGCGCGAAGGAAAGTTCCAACATGCCACTTTTGGAATCATAAGTTACAGACTGCACTGCAGGATAGACAACCAGAATTGAAGCTAAAAGCCGACTTGCATCGGGATTTGGCTTCTTTTCGCGTTTTAGAAAATCGAACATTGACTAAAGCCCCCTTCGCCTTTTGATTTATCAGTTAAAATTTATTTGTTACAATTCCAAAAAAAGCGAGTTCATTATATGGACTCGCTTCCTCCCTGTAAATTTTGTTAAGTTTATCAGTAATTTATATTTTCTGTCAACTTATTTTTTCAAATCGGCACGCAAAATTGGCTGTCGATTGTAAAGCACATCATCTTTTGTAACTGTGCAAATAGTTTTGCCTTTGACTGATGGCACTTCAAACATAATGTTACGCATAATCCTTTCCAAAATTGAACGCAAGCCGCGTGCGCCTGTTTTGCGTTGAATTGCCTCACGCGCTATCAACCTTAATGCTTCGTCTTCAAAAACAAGTTTTGCGCCGTCCATTTCCATAAGCTTTTGATATTGCTTGACAAGTGCGTTTTTTGGCTTGGTTAAAATATTAACAAGCGCGTCTTCGTCCAGAGCGTCGAAAGTTACAATTATCGGCAAGCGTCCTACAAATTCCGGAATCAAGCCGTCTTTCAAGAGGTCGTCGGGCAAAACTTCCTTGAGCGTCTTGCTGATATTTTTTTCGCTGTCGCGTTCAACTTTTGCTCCAAAACCAAGTTGTCCGCCTTTAATGCGCTGTTCGATGACTTTTTCAAGACCATTAAACGCGCCGCCGCAAATGAACAAAATATTTTTTGTGTTAATTGGCAGAACTTCTGACAAATTTTGTTGCCTATGCAGGTTTGGCACAGGAACATTTACAACCGATCCTTCCAAAATTTTTAAAAGTGCCTGTTGAACGCCTTCGCCGGAAATATCGCGCGTCATACCTGCCTTGCGTGCAATTTTATCAATTTCATCAATGTAAATAATTCCACGCTCTGCTTTTAAAACATCGCCATTAGCCGACTGAATCAACGCAACCAAAACATCTTCAACATCTTCGCCAACATAACCGGCTTCTGTCAAGGCGTTTGCGTCAACAATTGTGAACGGCACATTCAAAATTTTTGCCAAAGTTTGCGCAATTAAAGTTTTGCCACTGCCTGTTGGACCAATCATTAAGATATTTGACTTTTGAATTTCGACATCATTTTTTTTATTTGTCTTTTGACCAAGTCGCTTGTAGTGATTGTAAACCGCCACCGACAAAGTTTTTTTAGCTTCGTCCTGCCCAATGACATATTCATCTAAAATTTTGCAAATATCTTTCGGCTTAGGCAAATTTTCTGCTTTTACAACTTCGGTTTCTGTTTCATCATTTTCCAAAATTTCCGCGCAAAGTTTTATACATTCATCGCAAATGTAAACGCCGTTCGGACCGGCAATTAGCCTGTTCACTTCCATATCGGTTTTGGAGCAGAACGAACATTTGTAGGCGTTTTCATTTCTACCAAATTTTAACAAGATTTATTCCTCCGAAACGGTTTGAACAGGGCGCGTTATAACGTCGTCAATCAAGCCGTAAGCCTTAGCGTCTTCGGCAGTCATAAAATTATCGCGCTCGGTATCGGCGACAACTTTTTCACGCGGCTGCCCTGTGTGCCTGCAAAGTATATCATTGCCGACTTCACGCAGACGCAAAATTTCACGCGCTTGAATTTGAATATCTGTCGATTGACCTTGTGCGCCGCCAAGTGGCTGATGAATCATAATTCTGGCAAGCGGCAAGGCAAAGCGTTTGCCTTTTGCGCCGGCAGTCAAAAGCAAACTGCCCATACTCGCCGCCTGTCCAATGCAAATTGTCGAAACATCAGGTTTAATATATTGCATTGTGTCATAAATTGCTAAACCGGCAGTTACAACGCCGCCGGGACTGTTAATATAAAGGTGAATATCTTTGTCCGGGTCTTCACTTTCCAAAAAAAGCATTTGCGCTACAACTGAATTTGCAACATCGTCGTTAATTGCGCCGCCAAGAAAAATAATTCTGTCTTTCAGCAGTCTTGAATAAATATCATAGGCACGCTCGCCGTGACCGGTTTTTTCAATTACCATTGGCACATAATAAGCCATTTAGTTTTCTCCTTCCAAAACAAAACAGGCAGAAAGGTGGAAAGTAAATCGACTTTCCATCTTTCCACCTCACAAATAATTTATTAACCTTAATTATTCAGCTTTCAGTTTTCTTTTTTAACTGCGCCCTTGCGGTTGTCAATTATAAACTTCATTGCTTTGCGACGCAAAACATTTGCCGCAACGCCAGCCATTTGTCTATTTTCGCGCAAAATTTTTTCAACCTGTTTTGGTGTTGTGCGATACATCATTGCCATCATTTGAATTTCAAAATCGACTTCCTCTTTGCCGACTTTGATATTTTCTGCCTTAGCAACTTCGTCCAAAAGCATATCAGTCAAAACATTTTGCTTTGCAACTTCACGGTAATCTTCACGCATTTTTTCCATGTCAACGCCGGCTTGCGACATATATGATTCAATGTTCAAGCCTTGCTGTTGAAGTTGGAGCGAAAATTCATTGATTAAATGCGTGATTCTGTCTTCAATCATAACAGGCGGCAAATCGACAGTCATATTTTCGACAGCTTTTTTGATGACATTATTTTCCTGTTCCTGTTCAGCACGATGTTCTGCATTTTCTTCAAGCGTCTTGCGAATATCAGCTTTAAATTCTTCAAAAGTTTCAAACTTACTTGCTTTTTTTGCAAAGTCATCGTTCAGTTCCGGAAGTTCCTTGTGCTTGATTGAATTTATTTTGCAGTGGAAAACTGCCGGTTTATCTGCCAAATTTTTTGCGTGGTAGTCTTCTGGGAAAGTTACATTAACATCTTTTTCCTCGCCGACTTTCAAACCGACAAGTTGATCTTCAAAATTGTCAATAAAGCTGTGTGAGCCAATTTCGAGCGGATAATCTTCAGCTTCGCCGCCTGCAAATTTTTCGCCATTAATTGTGCCTACAAAGTTCAATGTAACAAAGTCACCTTGTTGAACTGCAGCACCTTCCTCTGCCTCAACCATGTTTGCGTGGTGACCGCGAATGTGTTCAATCTGATTTTCAACCTGTTCATCGGTTACAGGTTCAACGACTTTCTCAACTTCAAGATTTTTATATTCGCCGAGTTTGACTTCAGGATAATTTGTAAAAGTCAGCGTAAAGACAAAGCCTTTGCCTTCCTCAACCGAAACAATATTTGGTTTCGCTTCGGTTACAGGAAATAAATTGTATTCTTTGATAGCTTCGCTCCAGCCTTTGTTGACAAGTAAATCTGTAGTTTCTTCAAGAATGTAGCCTTTGCCGAGCTGTTTTTCCAAAATTTGGACAGGAACTTTGCCTTTGCGGAAACCAGGAATGTTTACTCGTTCGCCAAGTCTTTTAGCAGCAATCTTTTTTTCTTTGGCAAGTTCGTCAGCGTCAAATTCAATAGTCAATTCCTTTTCATAATTTTCTATGTCTTTGATTGAAGTTTTCATCTACAAATATAACCTCCTATAGATTTTTTCAAAACACAGCGTAAATCTTAACACAGTAAATCAAAAAACACAATAAAAAAATTCCCGACTGCAGTCAGGAAAAAAATTTTTTTATTTATATTCACATATCGCTTAATCAAAATTTAAAACGCTTTACAAAAATATTTTCAGGTTCAGGATGACCGAAGTAGAAACCTTGAATTTGGTCAGCGTCACATTCGTCACGCAGGTAATCAAGACATTCTTTTTCTTCAACGCCTTCAATGCAAACCTGCATACCGATTGAATGGCAAAGCATTATAGTGTACTTTACCAAGTTTTTGTCGAAGTCGTTATCCAACAAATCTTTGACAAACATTCTGTCGATTTTGATAATATCGCACGCAAAATTTTTAAGGAAACCGAGATTTGAATAACCCGTGCCAAAGTCGTCCATAGCAACTTGAATACCTAAATCGTGGAATTCTTGGAACTGCTTATTAACAAATTCCCAGTCATAGACATTGTGGCTTTCAGTCAGTTCAAAAGTCAATGTGGAAGGATTTATTCCGTGCCGCTGAATACAATCTTGCACGAAGGGGAAGAACATATGCTCCTCAAGTTGGTACAGGGAAATATTTATGCTCATCTGGAAGTCAGGCTGAAACTCCTGCCATTTCTTTGCGACCATAATTGCATTTTCAATAATCCAATGACCGACAGGAATAATCATGCGCGATTTTTCAAGCATAGGTATAAATTGCATTGGCGCAACAACGCTGCCGTCCTCATCATTCCAACGCAATAAAGCCTCTGCACCAAGTAATTTGCCTGTCTTAGCGTCAACTTGCGGTTGAAAGCACAGGAAAAAATCTTCACAGCCACGCGCGATTGAATTTTGCATTAAGTTTTGCATTTCCAAGTCGTAACGCCAGCGTTCATACATTTCCTTTTCGAAGAACGCAATTTGATCACGACCTTTTTTACGCGCCAAGTCCAAAGCAACTTCAGCGTAGCGAACTAAAGTAATATAGTCTTTTGCGTCGTCAGGATAGAAAGCTGCACCTGCTGATGCCGTGCAATAAATTGTATCGTCAACATTTCTAATTTCACGCATACACAGCTGAATACTTGCGAAGATAATTTCAATTTCTTCAGGCATAGCTTCAGGCATAAAAAAGCCGAACATATAGCTGTTGACTTTGTAAAGTTTAATGTCAGGCGGCAATACATTTGTAATGTTCTGCGCAATTTGTCTTAAGGTTGCATCGCCGAATTTATGACCGTAAGTTTCATTGATGACATGGATATTGTCCAAGCCGACAATTATAACTGCGCCATGTGCGCCGTCGCGTTGCAATTCTTCTTGCAAGTCGTCGTAGAAAACATTTCTGTTAAGCAGTCCGGTGACATAATCAGCCTTAACAATTTTGTCCAT
>CAJOPJ010000139.1 GCA_905236325.1 uncultured Selenomonadaceae bacterium | reverse complement strand
TACTGCGTCAACAAAGTTCCTGCGCCGATAATGCAATTATCGCCAATTTCAGCGTAACCAAGAATTATCGACCCCATACCAATCAAACAATTATTACCAATTTTGTTGCAGTGAATAATAGCGTTGTGCCCGACAGTTACATAATTTCCAATAATTGTTGGAGAATCGCCCATAACATGAATAGTTGCGTTATCTTGAATATTAGTGAACGCGCCAATTTTTACCGGCTGAAAATCTCCGCGAACTGTAGCTCCAAACCAAATGCTTGAACCTGTGCCAACAGTTACATCGCCAACAATCGACGCAGTCGGCGCAATAAAAGTGTTATTTGCAATTTTTGGCTCCTTGCCTTTGTATGACATCACAATACCTTGCATTTTAATAAATCCTCCTCAAAAAAAAATATCTGTTTTTATTTTTTAATTCTGCGCGATTAAATTTTTTCCTTTAAATAGCAGCGCAGGAAAATTTTTTTCAAGGTGGAAAATTTTTAGCCGAAAGGTGGGAAATATCTTGGCAAAAATTTTTTTAATTACAGGCGGCGCACGCAGCGGAAAAAGTTCATTTGCAGAAAAATTTACTTTGGAACTTGGTCAAGGCAAGGCAGCTTACATAGCAACAGCACAAATTTTTGATTCCGAAATGGCGCACCGAGTAAAACTTCATCAACAGCGCAGAAATAATTCTTGGATAACTTTTGAATCGCCATTCAACGCAGATAAATCTATAACTCTTGCGGCGAAAACTTTTGACGCAATTTTGTTTGACTGCGTAACAATTTATCTAAGCAATTTTTTGTGCAATGAAAATTTGGACGACACTGAATCAATTTATAAAAATTTTAATCAACTTCTGGAAAATTTAATAAGCGCGGCAAAAAATTCAACTGCAAATGTTGTTTTTGTATCAAATGAAGTCGGCGCAGGAATTGTGCCTGAAAATAAATTAGCAAGAATTTTTCGCGATCTGTCCGGCTTGGCAAATCAAAAATTAGCCGCGCAGTCAGAAAAAATTTTTTTAACAGTCGCAGGTTATGCAATTGATATAAAACAATTTGGAGTGAAAATCTGATGGAAACTTACAAAGCGGAAGGAATTATTTTGCAAACTTCGGACTTTGGCGAATCTAATCGCGTAGTGACAATTTTTACTAAAGAATTTGGCAAGCTGGATTTAAATGCTTATGGTTGCCGGCGCGTGAAAAGTCCACTTTCCGGCGCAACGCAAATTTTTAATCATGTGTCGATTGAAATAAATTCCGGCGCAAAAGTCGATTCAATTCATGAAGCCGAAATTTTAAATTTTTATCCAAATTTAACTGCTGATTTAGACAGATTGGCTTACACTGCACTTTTTTTTGAAATTGTCAACAGAATGACTTTGCCGAAAAATATCGAACCGAAAATTTTTAATCTGCTGAAAAAATCTTTGCCTGTTTTAAATTCCAGAAATCCAAAAATCGCCGCATTGATTGGTTCATGTCAATTTTTGCAACTCAGCGGCTTTCAAAATGTTGAAAATTATCCTGAAAATCTGCGCGAAACTTTCAACAAAATGCTGAGTTTCGATTGGCAAACCGAAACGCAATTAACTTTCAAACCAAAATTAATTGCGTCAGCTGAAAAAATTTTTTTAAACAATGTGTGTTCAATAATTGGAAAAGATTTGAACGCCTTGAAATTTATTAAGCAAATCAGCCAATAAAAAAACTCCTCAACTTTTTGAGGAATTTTTTTTGCAATAAATGCTTGTTGAACAGAAAAAATTTTTTATCAACGCAAAAAAACTCCGCAGAAAAAAATCTTGCGGAGTTTTTTTTATGCCGGCGAAAAATTCATGCCAATTTATTTTTTTATTTCAAAGCCTGATTAAATTTATCAATCACTCCTAAAACTTCAAAAATCGCAGATAAAAATTTTTTATAAATCATTATGTTATTTTCCTCCGCGAAAAGTTTAATCGTGAATTTTGTAGTTGCGCAAGAGATTATCACCAACTCCGGGCGCGTCGGGATTGTGACTGCCCTTGCCTGTGTCCATTGCGCGAATTGTGTTTATTTCGTCGGAAGTCAGTTCAAAGTCGAAAATGTTAATGTTGCCGGCGATGCGTTCGGGATTGGTTGACTTCGGCAAAATTATAAAACCTTCTTGAACCTCAAAACGCAAAATAATTTGTCCGGCGTTCTTGCCATATTTTTTAGCCATTGCTGAAATTGCAGGATTTTCCAAAAGTTTTTTATCGCCGTGCCCGAGTGGATACCACGCCTCAAGCTTAACGCCGTCTTTATCCATAAGGTAACGCAATTCTTTTTGCTGAAAGGTCGGATTACATTCGACTTGATTGACAGCCGGCAATGTAGAAAATTGCGGCACGAGTTCGGAATAAATTTTCGGCGACATATTGCTCACACCGATTGATTTTATTTTTCCGGCATGCTTAGCCTCTTCTAGAGCTTGCCACGCGCCCAAAACATCGCCGTAAGGTTGATGAATCAAATACAAATCCATGTAATCAAGACCAAGTTTTTGCAAAGAAACATCAACAGCTTTTTTCGCCGCCTCGTAACCGTGATCTTGCAACCAAAGCTTGCTTGTGACGAAAATTTCTTCGCGCTCAATGCCACTGTTCTTGACTGCCCTGCCAACATCTGATTCGTTGAAATAAGCCGCCGCCGTGTCAATGTGTCGATAGCCGACTTTAAGCGCATATTTCACCGCGTCATAGGTCGGACCGTCATTTTCAATCTGGAAAACGCCGAAACCTACTGTAGGAATTTTGTTACCGTCGTTAAGTTGTACATATTGCATAAAATTTTTTCCTCCCACAAATTTATTTTTTTTTAATAAGTGCGCCGCGATAATTTGATAAAAAATTTTCTTTAAGTAAGACAATTGACTAAATTACTTCAGCGTGACGACAAGTAAAATTTTTTCCGAGCGTGCGATATTTCATTCAAATCACTCCAATATTTTGTTTCCAAAAATTTATTGCGTGGTCAATCCAACCTTGAGCAACTGTTCCTTCGCCAAGACCAAAGCCGTGCCTCAAGCCGTCAAAAATTTCAATTTGCGCAGGCGTGCCATTTGCGCGAATTTTTTTTATCCGAGCGTCCATAGTCCGCCAAGAAGCAATTGAGTCGCGTGTGCCGACACAATTATAAGTTGGCGGTTCATTGCCGTAAACTTCAGAAAGTCCGGTATATTGCATAATCACTGCCGCAGGTTGCGGATATTTTTTTTCGCCGAAATGTTCTGTGCCAATTGAACCAAGCCAAGCCGCCATTCGTGCTCCGGCAGAGCCGCCCCACAGCGAATAATTTTTCGTGTCAATCTGAAGTTCGGTAGCGTGCTCATGAATGAAAGCGATCGCTCGCGCCAAATCCTCACAAGCAAGTTGAGCGTCAGGACGGTAAATCAGCGCGAAGGCATTGTAGCCGCGTTTGGACAACTCCAGCGCGTGCGGAAAACTGTCGTGCATTGCTCCGACATAGTAAAAGCCGCCGCCCGCATTGTAAGAAGTTGTTTT
>CAJOPJ010000138.1 GCA_905236325.1 uncultured Selenomonadaceae bacterium | reverse complement strand
TGTTCAGGTTCAGATTCTGCAGATTGTTCAGGTTCAGATTCTGCAGATTGTTCAGGTTCAGATTCAGCAGGTTGTTCAGATTCAGATTCTGCAGGTTGTTCAGATTCAGATTCTGCAGATTTTTCAGGTTCAGATTCTGCAGGTTGTTCAGGTTCAGATTCAGCAGATTGTTCAATTTCAGATTCAAAAAATTCTTCAGCGTCAGCTAATTCTTCCTCAGCTTCACGCAAAAATTCATCTTCAGTCAATTCAGATTCGACTTCAGAATCAGCTTCAGCAACTTCAGTTTCAGATTCAGATTCAACTTCAGATAAAATTTCAGCGTCGGATTGCGATTCAATTTCTTCAAGCTGTGGTTCATCTATGCTGTCTTGTAAAATTTCTTCAAAATTTGGTGCCGATGTTTCAGGTTTTATCAGTGTTGGAGTTTTAATTTGCTCTGCGACTTTTTCTTCAAGTGCGTCTGATTGCGTCGGAGCTTTTTCAGCAGTTACCAATGTCGGACGCATAGTTTTACGCAGTCTTTCCGCCGCAGTAAGCACTTCATCAGCGTCTTTTTCTGCCTGTTGAACGCCTTCTTGAGTGCCGCTGGTTTTGTATTTATTAGCCGCATTTGAAAACAAAGTCGGCTTTGGAGCTACAGGGCGCGGCTGAGATTCTTTCGCCGGCAATGCAGATTCCTCAACTGCCGCCGTGATTTCAACAACCTCCTTGCTGCCAATTCCAAACATTCCGCCTTCCTTGTACTTTTTGCTGTGCAGAATTACTGCGTCGTCGCCGAGTTCAACTTTCATCGCTGCCATTGCTTCTTTCATTGTTCCGGCTTTAAAAACTTTTATCTGCAATTTTAATATTCACCACCAAAATTTTTTTCAAAAAAAATAATTCGCCAAAAATTTTTCAGCGCAATGTATTTTAAACTGTATAAATTTTACTGTCAACTTTTTGTAAATTGTAAAAAAGACTTGACAAAATGACGCTGGGGGGGGGATAATTAGATTTATTTTTTTGGAGGTTGTGAAATGAACTTTGACTACATAATTTTGCAAGCCGGCGGAATTGGTTCGCGCATGGAAAAATTTACGCGCAACAAACCTAAAGCATTGGTTCCTGTAAATAATTTGCCGATAATTTTTCACCTGTTCAAAAAATTTCCAAACAAAAAATTTGTTGTCATTGGTGATTATCAATCCGAAGTCTTGGCTAGATATTTAGAAATTTTTTCGACTGTTGAATATATTTTTGTTCAAGCGCAAGGTAAAGGCAATGTCGCAGGACTCAAGCAGGCGTTGAATTTTATTCCTGACGGCGAAAACTTCTTGCTTATGTGGTCTGACTTAATTTTGGACGATAATTTTTCAACTGAAAATCTTGCTGAATCAAATTACATTGGCGTAACTAAAAATTTTTCCTGCAGCTGGAGTTTTTATAATGGCGTGCTTGAGAAAATTCAGCGTAACGGTTATGGCGTTGCGGGTTGCTTTTTGTTCAGCGACAAAAAATTTCTGTCTGAAATTCCGACTGAAGGCAGTTTTACAAAATGGCTTGCCTTGCAGAATTTTGAACTGCAGGAAATGCAAATGCAAGATACGCTGGAAATTGGAACTGTCACTGCGCTGAATAAATTTTCCAATTCAAGCAATCGCAGCCGACCTTACAACAAAATAACTTTCGCCGACAACAAAGTTACAAAAACTGCCCTGACTGCTGACGCGCAAAAATTACTGCAAGCCGAGATTGATTGGTATGAAAAAATTTCTGTGCGACAGACTTTTGGCATACCAAAAATTTATTCAACTTCGCCTTTGACTATGCAACGCATTCAAGGACAAAATATTTTTCAAACCGAAGTTGCCGCCGAACGCAAAAAAATTATCCTAAAGCGCATGGTTGATTGTCTTAAAAGCCTGCACGAACTTGATAAAACTTCAGCAAATCCTTTCGATATGGAAAAAGACTATTATCAAAAAACTTTAGTGCGCGTGCGGAAAATCGCACCTGTAATTCCATTTGCAAATGATTCAGTAATTAAAATCAATGGCGTGGAAAATAAAAATCCACTTGCACATTTGAAAATATTTCACGCGCTGACTGCCGAAACTCAATCTGACAAAACGCCTTTTGGAATTATTCATGGCGACTGCACATTTTCAAATACCTTGCTCGACGCGCAGGAAAATATCTATTTCATTGACGCACGCGGCTACTTCGGCAATACAAAATTTGTCGGCGATGTTGATTATGATTGGGCAAAAATTTATTACTCAATAGTCGGTGCGTTCGACCAATTTAATGTAAAAAATTTTGTGCTTGAAATTTCAGCCGACGAAGTTAATTTTAAAATTGAAAATTCCGGCTGGGAAAATCTTGAAGATTATTTTTTCAGCTTGATTGAAAGAAATCCCCTGCGCATTAAATTTATTCACGCAATAATTTGGCTGTCTTTGGCATCGCATTGTTGGGAAGATTACGACTCAATGTGCTTGGCTTTTTATAAAGGCGTTGAGCTTTTCAATCAAGTTTTGGAGGTGTGCTGATTTTGGAATTGAAACTTTCTCCGCTTGCCAAAACTTGGATTTTTGATTTGGACGGCACATTGGTTGAACACAATGGCTACAAAACAGGCGAAGATAAACTCTTGCCCGGCGTTTTAAATTTTATGCAAAAAATTCCTGCAACAGACTATATTTTGATAATCACAGGACGCGAACTCGAAGCTCAGACTCAAACAATAAATTTTCTAAACAAAGCCGGAATCAGATTTAACAAAATTATTTTCGGCTTGCCTTTTGGTGAAAGAATTTTAGTTAACGACGACAAGCCTTCAGGACTTAAAACAAGTTATGCTGTGTGTTTGCAAAGAAATTCAGGACTTGCCGATGTAAATTTTGTTATTGATGAAAATTTGTAAGGAGGCGGCGCAATGCTGATTTTAAAACCAATAGCGCACGAAACTATCTGGGGCGGCAAAATTTTAACAAAATATTTTTCCGAACCGCACGACAAAATCGGTCATATGTATTCACTGTTCGATGACGCAGCTACCAAAACTTCAAATTTGATTTTGAACGGCGACTTTTCAGGTAAAACTTTTCATGAATACTTCTCCGCGCACAAAAAATCTTTCGGACTTGAACAGTTTGAAAATTTTCCACTGGTTTTGGCGATTGTCGATTCTGCAGAAAATTTAAGTTTGCAAGTTCACCCCGACGACAACGCTGCAAAAAAAATTGAAAACTCGCCGCACGGCAAAAATGAATCTTGGTACTTCTTAAATGCACCGACTTCAGGCAAAATTTTTTGCGGCACAAATTGCAATTCAATTTCAGAAGTCAAAAATTTAATTGACGCAAATAAACTCTCAAAACTTGCCGATACTTTGCCTGTTGACGCAGGAGATTATGTTTATGTTCAAGCAGGAACTTTGCATGCAATAACTGCCGGCGCATTGGTTTATGAAATTGAGGAAAACGCCGAATACACTTACAGAGTTTTTGATTTTGACAGAGTCGATAAAGCAGGTAATAAACGCCAACTTCACATTGAACAGGCTTTGCAATCTTTAAAACCAAATTTAAAATCTGTTGCAAAAAAATATTCCGATGCCGAAATTTCTGAACGCCTTTATTCAACAAAGCTTTTGAACAACCTGAAAAATTATCAAAATAAGTCTGCAACTTTGGAATGTTTAACTGTAATTGATTCAAAAGCTGATACTGAAATTGCCGGCGTAAAAATTTCTTTCGGAATGACTATTGTACTTGAACCGCAGGAAAAAATTTCTGCAGAAATTGGCAAATCTATTTTATCACGCACTGTTATTTAACTTGGAGGAAATTTTATGTCTTATGAACTTTGCGCGTCAATGATGTGCGCTGATTTTTCCTACTTGGAACGCGAAGTAAAAATTTTGGACGCAGCCGGCATTGATGTTTTTCACATTGACATTATGGACGGCAGGTTTGTTGATAATTTCGGCGTCGGCTATCAAGACATGAAAGTTATCAGAAAATTTACCAATAAGCCGCTCGAAGTCCATTTAATGGTAAAAAATCCTTGGAACTATCTTGAAACTTTGCAACATGTCGGCGCAAATATCATTTACATTCACCCCGAAGCTGATTTAGATCCTGCAACGACTTTAGAAAGAATCCGCAAGATGGGATTCGCGCCCGGCATTGCAATAAATCCCGGTACTTCACTGGCTTATGTTGATAATCTTTTCCACTGGGTAGACAGAGTTCTGGCTCTTTGCGTAAATCCCGGTCACGCCGGCAGACAATATGTTCCCTACGCCGGAAAAAAAGTTGAACAGCTTTTGGAACTTGGCAAGGAATTTAATTTTGATGTTGTTTGGGACGGCGCATGCAACATGGACAAAATTGAAAAATACGCGCCACTCGGCGTTAAAGGTTTTGTTCTGGGAACTTCGGTTTTGTTCGGCAAAAATCAATCTTATGCCGAAATTATTCAAAATTTAAAATCCAAAGTCGATAAACTTTGTGGAGGTATTTAATTTATGACAGAATTGAAAATGACAATGCAAGGCGAAAAAGCTATCCTCAACAAAAAATGCTATTTTTTTGACTGCGGCGAAGTTGCACAAACTATTTCAAAAATTTATGGCTCAGTCATTCCGATTGAAGGCTTTATTGCAAACGATTCTGAAAATAATCTGGGGGGGGGGGGAAATTTAAAAAAATTTT
>CAJOPJ010000137.1 GCA_905236325.1 uncultured Selenomonadaceae bacterium | reverse complement strand
TATGCTTGCACAGGCTAACCAGTCCTCCAGCGCAGTTCTCAGCTTGCTCCAGTAATTTAGCAGGTTAGTTGGTTAGTTAATTGGCTAACTACAAAAAATAGATAGACAGGGCTTGCAAGCTCTGCGGTAGTAAAGAAACACTTGGTAGTTTAAAAAACACTAAGGCTGGGAATTGTCAATCAATTGGTTGGCAGTTCCTTTGCCAGCACTTATAATTTAGCTTGTTGAACATTGCGACTGAAACTTAGGTCGAACATTTATAAATTTGGTATCGTCGCGACGAAAGTTGCGTGATATATTTTTTACTACCACGGGCCTCTTTCGGGAGATCGAGGCTTACCATTCTTTTTAAAATAACTGTACTAAATAAAAAAAATCCTCCGCTTTGGAGGTCTTTTTTTTGCTGAAAATTTATTAAATTGTCCTGAAGTAGTCGTGCGAAAAATTATCTTCAGCGACTTCGACTTTGTAATTTAGTTTTTCAAATTCAGTGCGGAGTTTTCCGGCAAGTGCGTGAACTACAGGAAATTCAGTAGCAAAGTGTCCTGCGTCAACAACATGAATTTTAGTTTCGACTGCACTTTGCGCCTCATGATATTTTAAGTCGCCTGTTACAAAAGCCTGTGCGCCGAAAAACTTTGCTTTAGCAATAAATTCACTGCCAGCGCCACTGCACAAACCAACTTTGCTGATTAAAAAATCGCCGGCATCAACAAGTCTGACATTTTCAGCTGACAAAGATTTTTTTATATGTTCGGCAAAATTTTTAGCAGTCATTGGTTCAGGAAGTTTGCCAAGTCTGCCCAGTGAAATTTCTTCATCACCGAACATTTTAATTTCAGTCAAGCCGATTTTTTCAGCCAAAACATCATTAACTCCGCCGATTGCGCTATCTAAATTTGTATGCGCACTGAAAACTGCCAAGTCATTTTTAATCAGCATTTCAATTTTTCTGCCGAGCGGTAAGTCGGTGCGAATATTTTTTATTGCGTGGAAAATCAGGGGATGATGACTGATAATCAGCTGTGCTCCGAAATTTTTAGCGCTTTTAATGACTTCTTCGCCGACATCAAGGCAGACAAAAATTTTTTCAACTTCGGAGTTTGGACTGCCGATTAAAAGACCAGGATTGTCCCAATCTTCGGCAAGATTTTTCGGCGCGATTCTGTTCATAACTTCGGCAATGCTTTGAATTGTAATTTTTTTCAAGATAAAACCTCCAATTTAATTTTTGTTAATGATAACATAAGCATAGAAATTTGGTTAGAAAATTTTTAATATTTTTTTAAGGAAATTTTTTACAATTCGATTATATAATATATGAAATTTATGTTTAAGGAAGTGTTTTAAATGTCAACACCGCAAGAAGTAATAAAAAATTTTTTGAGCGTTTTAAATACAACAACCAGCAGAGGTACAACTGCTTTGAATTTGGCAGTAAAAGCAGTTTCAAATTTTAAAAGCTGGAAAGATTTAAAAAAAAGTTTTGTTGAAGATTGCGCGTCATATCACGGCGACGGCACAGGTTTTTTGGTCAATGAATGTGGAATTATTCTTGACAATGAAGATACCGGCGCAATTACAGGTTCTGACGCAGGAACTTCAACAACAAAAACTGCTGAAAGTATTGTTCCTGAAAGTGGCGATTTAGAATATCCAAGCGACACAAGTTTTAAAATTCAAGGCTTGACAGTTAAAGTTCCTAAAAAAAGTTCGCTGTCAGCTGCAGAAAGATATATTGTCAGTGGACTTTATAGTTGGTGGATTGATTCTGCATTGACTTTGGTAAAAGATTCCTACGGCTTAGGTTTTACAACTTCCGGCGTTTCAGTGAAAAAAATCAATGTGAAGTTTGAGGACGAAGAAAATAATATGCTTGCTTATGTCAGCACTTACAATGATTCCAAAGACAAAAAATGTATTGTGCTAAATTTGGTCGTCAACATGAACTACTACAATAGTATTGATAAAAGCGATCCAAATGGCTCAGTCAGCGGCCATGATTTTTATTTAGACAGAACTTTGGCGCATGAACTTACGCACGCAGTTATGGCTGCAAATATAGATTATTTTGGTCGATTGCCGCTTGCATTTATTGAAGGTAGTGCAGAACTTACCCACGGCATTGATGATGAACGCAAAGCAAAAATTACTGAACTTGCTTCCAGTTCCAGTGCTCTTGAATCTGCTTTGGAAAAAGATTCCGGCGTTTATATTTATGCCGCAGGTTATATGTTGCTTAGATATTTAGCTAAACAATCTGCCTCAAGCGGTAATTCAACAAATGATACTTCCACGCAGTCAAATTATGTAAAAATCAGCGGCACAACTTTAACAGTCAGTACCGCAGCTTTTAAAGGCGATATTTTGCTTGGAGGTTATGATGTTCTTGGTAACACTACAAGTAATGATTATACAAATGCAAAAATTGTGACTTTGAACGCCAAGAAAATGAAAGATTCAGTTCAACTTGTTGGAAATAGTTTAGATAATATTATAACAGCAGGAAGTGGCGGTTCAAAAATTTGGGGCGGCAGTGGCGGAAATGATACATTGACCGGCGGAAGTGGCAAAGATTATTTTTATTATTCAAGCGGCAACGGCGACGACACAATAAAAAATTTCACTGCAAGCGATGTTTTGGTTCTTGGCAATGGTTTTGATAAAGTTACGCGAAATGGCAAAACAATTACAATGACTGTCGGAACCGGAACTTTAACTGTAAGTTGCACAGGTTCAGTC
>CAJOPJ010000136.1 GCA_905236325.1 uncultured Selenomonadaceae bacterium | reverse complement strand
AATGGATATGTTCGCAGATATTTTTCCCGCCCGCCATTGCAGAAATTAAATCGTCAGATAAATCTTTAGGATGGCTTGTCATAAATCTAAGTCTTTCAAGTCCGGAAAAATTATCAACTTCAGCCAACAGTTCGGCAAAATTTTTTAATTTATTATCTTTGCCATAAGAATTAACATTTTGACCGAGCAAAGTAATTTCTTTAAAACCTGCGCTTAAAGCGTCATTGATTTCGGAAAAAATTTCTTCAGGCAAACGACTGCGTTCTCTGCCACGCACATAAGGCACAATGCAGTAAGTGCAAAAATTATTGCAGCCATACATAATCGGCACAAATGCGCTGACACTTCCGCCACGAATTGGAAAAATATTTTCGTCGTCAATCATACCGCTGACATTTGAAGTATCAACAATTTGCTTTTTAATTGACTCAAGATTTTTCACAACGCTGATAAGTTCTCCACGCTTGCCTGTACCTAAAACAAAATCCAACTGCGGAAATTTTTTAGTCAAACTTTCGCCGTCTTTTTGCGCGAGGCAACCGACAATTCCAAAAATCAATTCAGGATTTTGGCGTTTGTATTTTTTGAACTCTCCAATCTTGCCATAAACTTTATCTTCGGCGGCTTCGCGTACACAACAGGTGTTAATTAAAATTAAATCTGCGTCCGAAAATTTTTCTGTAGCTTTGTAACCAATGCTTTGAAGTTGCCCTGCCATGCGTTCGGACTCCGCAACATTCATTTGGCAACCATAGGTTAAAATTTTAAATTTCTTCATAATAAAATTATTTTATCATTGACTGCAAAAAAAATAAAGTTTAGACTTCAAACGCCGGAATTTTTTCTAGTAACCAACGACTGACAATTTCTTTTTTGTAAATTATTTTTTTTTTGAAATTTTTACAAGTTGCAGGATTTTAAAACTAAATAGCAAATTAAATCCACAAGCAGTTATATGTGATAAATGTTACAGGAGGGATTAACTTTGAGAGAGCTTGACGCAAAAATTATCACAGAGAACGTCGCCGAAATGTGTAAGGAGGCGGCGTATTATTTGCCGGAAGATGTTTATCGCGGACTTAAACGCGGCCGCGAAACAGAAAAATCAGAAGTCGGCAAAATCGTCCTCGATCAAATCATCAAAAACGCCGAAATTGCAAAGGCGGAGGATCGTCCTTACTGCCAAGACACAGGAATGACGATTGTATTTTTGAAGGTCGGTCAGGACTTGCACATTACAGGCGGCGACTTAACAGAAGCCGTCAACGCAGGTATCGCGAAAGGCTACACCGAAGGCTATTTGCGTAAATCTGTTGTAGCTGAACCGCTGTTCAACCGCAAAAATACGCAAAACAACACGCCCGGCGTTATCTACACAGAAATCGTTCCAGGCGACAAATTGGAAATCACAATCGCGCCTAAAGGTTTCGGCTCAGAAAACAAATCCGGCGTGAAGATGCTTGTTCCTGCTGACGGCGTTAAAGGCGTTAAAAAAGCTGTCATGGAAATTATTTTGCACGCCAGCATGAATCCTTGTCCGCCAATGGTTGTTGGTGTCGGAATTGGTGGAACTATGGACAGAGCGGCTTTACTTTCTAAAAAGGCTTTGACGCGCTCAATCGATGAACGCAATCCAATGCCTGAATATGCAAAGTTGGAGGAAGAACTGCTGGAAATGATTAACTCAACAGGTATCGGTCCGCAACTTGGCGGCACAACTTCAGCACTTGCAGTCAATATTGAATGGGGCGCAACGCATATTGCAGGACTTCCTGTCGCAGTTACAATTTGCTGTCATGCAATGCGTCACGCACACAGAGTTTTGTAAGATTTTTGTAATTTTGTTTCGGAAGGGAAATTTTTATGGATTTTCAAACCTCAAGGCTCGGTTTCGGAATGATGAGACTTCCTGTCTTTTCAAGTCCTACAGATTTTGATTACAAACAACTTTTTGCAATGGTCGATGAATTTTTGGCGCAAGGTTTTACTTACTTCGACACAAGTTTT
>CAJOPJ010000135.1 GCA_905236325.1 uncultured Selenomonadaceae bacterium | reverse complement strand
AATTCAAATTTTTTATCAAAATTCAAATTTTTTATCAAAATTCAAATTTTTTATCAAAATTCAAATTTTTTATCAAAATTCAAATTGAGGTGTAAATTAGTTTGATAAAATACAGGCACGCAAAATTTACTGACGTTGAGGAAATTTTTGATTTAATTTCCGGTTACGCCGTGCAAGGAATTATGCTTCCAAAGCCGCACAATGTAATTTATGAAAATATTCGCGAATTTGTCGTTGCAGTCGATACCGAAACTGAAAAAATTGTTGGAACCGGCGCGTTACATATGACTTGGAATGAAATTGCCGAAGTGCGTTCAATGGCTGTCAATCAAGATTACAAGCGCAAAGGCATCGGAGCAAAAATTGTAAAAAAATTGTTGCTTGAAGGAAAAATTTTCGGCGTGAAAAAATTTTTTACGCTGACTTACAGTCCGGAATTTTTTCAGTCATTAGGCTTTAAAATGACAACGCGTGAATCATTGCCACACAAAATTTGGAAAGAATGTATTGATTGTCCAAAATTTCCAAATTGCGACGAAAATGCAATGACTTTTGAGTTTGCAAAAAATGCGTAAAAAAAATAAAAAAACTGCCTTGATGACAGCGGCTGATTTATTGTCAAGGCAGGAACAAAGTTCGGAAATTTTGCGGCGAAAATTATTGCACAAAAAATTTTCTGCTGATGAAGTCGAACAGGCGATTGAAATTTTGATTGAAAGAAATTATCTTGATGACGTTGAAAGTTGCCGCCGTCAATTTGAAAATTTTTATTCGCAAAACAAGTTGAGCGTCCGACAAATTTGTGCAAAATTAATTCAGCGCGGCTTTGAGCCTGAATTTGTGCAAAATTTAATTCCGCAAGGCAGTGAGGAGCACGATTTAGAAATTGCCATGCGTCTTGCTGAAAAAAAAATCGCGCAGGTGAATTTTGATTCACTCGACGCGAAAGAAAAATATAAATTAAAAAGCAAAATTTATCAAAACCTTGCAAGCAAAGGTTTTACATCTGAAGTCATCACGACTGCGATTGAAAAATTTTTATAAACTGTTCATAAAATAAATTTTTTCCGGCGCGGAATCGGCAATATAAGCCAAACTGCGCCGGTAAATTTTTTCGCCTGTAAAATTTGAAGTTGCACTTGCCACGCTGATTAAAACTACGCCTTTTGGCATTTTAACTTGATGATCGTCAAGTTCGACAAAATTTGCAGTGCTTTCTTTGCCAAGTCGAGTATAAATTTTGCAATATATGTAGGCAACTTTGACTTCAATATTTTTCAGCCAAGCAGAATTATTTTTTGTTGGATTGATATAAATTTTTTCTTCCTTATTTAAAGTCATAGTTTCAAACGCAGGCAATTTTTCCAAAGCCTCAACAAGCGCACTTTCAGCAATATTTTGAAGTTCGGCTTCGTCGCGAAAATTGATAGTGACATTGCTGTAAACTGCGCCGGCTTCTTGAATATTTTTTACGCAGATAGTTGCCAAAAGCAAAAATAAAAGTCCGATAATTGTAAAAAAGCCGCGTTCTTCGTGCATAATTCAATCCTCACAAGCCGGCATAAAAACTGCAGTGTTAATTTTTAATTTGTGCTTAGTGACTACACTTTGCAGTTCAAGCGTAATGTGCAAAATTTTTTTATCGCGCTTGAAAGTTAATTCTGAAACAATAGTATCGCCAAAAAAATTTCCGCCGCTGATTGGATTTACAACAGGACCATCTTCCTTGCGTTCGCGATAAATATATTTGCCGTGCGTTTCTGTAGCTCTGACAACATATCGGCTTGTATAAATTAAATCGACCAAGTCTTCAATTTTGCTGTTAAAATTGTTTTTAAAATAATCTGCAGATTGATTATTAGCAATGGCGTGGTAGTTGAAAAAAATTTCTTGATGTTTAATTTTTACTGAATATGCTGCGCGAGCGTCGTTTGTAATCTGCGACAAAATTTCTTGCGCTTCAACTTCCAAAACATAATCAGCAGCTTGATTTTTTGCCAGATTAAAAATTTTATAAGTCATATTGCCCAGCGCATAAATCAGCAAAATCAACATTGGCAAGGCAATTACAAATTCAACTAAAACAAAACCTTTCTTCATCGCGCAAACTTCGACTTTAAAATCAGCGTTGCAAAATAAATTATCGCCGCGCAGACAACTATTGTTGCACCTGCCGCTGAATTTAATTCATAAGCAAAAAATAAACCTGCCAAGCCGGAAGTCAACGCAACTGCAACGCTGACTACGTGATATGGCTTGACTGAATTTGTAACATTTCGCGCCGCAGCCGCCGGTAAAACCAAAAGCGCGTTGATTATTAAAATTCCGACCCACTGAATACTTAAGGCGACAACTAATGCCAAAAGCACTGCAAAAATTGATTCGACTTTCTGAGTATCAATTCCACGCGACCTTGCTAAAGTTTTGTTAACTGAGGAAATTAAAAGCCTGTTAAATAAAAATATCCAGCTGAAAATCACCACGACAAAAACTCCTGCCAGTGAAATTAAATCTGATTGCGAAATTGAAAGCAAGTCGCCGATTAAAAATCTTGAAAATTTATTAAACTGACCGCCGGCGGACATAATCATTAAACCTAAAGCTATTGCCATTGAACTGAACACGCCGATAACTGTATCCGCGCCGCTGTGCGTTTTATTTTTTATGTAGACAATCGCAAGCGCAAAAATTATCGAAAAAGTCAGCAAGCCAAAAATTTCTGAACCAATGCCAATTAACGCGCCGAGCGCAATTCCTGTAAATGCACCGTGCCCAAGTGAATCAGAAAAAAAAGCCATTCTGTTTGAAACTACCATTGTTGATAAAATTCCAAATAGCGGCGTAACTAAAAGCACAGCTATAAAAGCATTTCGCATAAATTCAAATTCAAACATATTTTCAGTCCTCAGACGCTAGTCACCAGTCGTTAAAAATTTTTTAAAATACATTGAAACAATAAAAAATATTTATAACGTAAAGTCATGACAAACATGAATCATAAAAACAACTTCCTAGTCGTTGCGTATAAAGTCTTCGATAGTTAATTTTTTGCGTGGCGCGTCATTTTGATTTATAGATTGAGCGTTGACATTCGGCAAAGTGGTTTCATTCAAATCGGGGACTTCGACAGGCTTACCTGTTGTTGCAGGAAGTTCAACGCCGTCGTGCGTACGCAAAATGATTTCCAACTTGTCGCCATTATAAACAGGCGTT
>CAJOPJ010000134.1 GCA_905236325.1 uncultured Selenomonadaceae bacterium | reverse complement strand
TGATAATTTTTCCGGACTTGAAAGACTTAGATTTATGACAAGCCATCCTAAAGATTTATCTGATGAGCTTATTTCTGTAATGGCGAACGGCAAGCATATTTGCGAACACATTCACCTGCCTGTTCAGTATGGCTCAAATAAAATTTTGCAAAAAATGAACCGCGTTTACACAGTTGAAAGTTATCTTGCACTGGTGAAAAAAATTCGCGCCGCAATTCCTGACATCAGCTTGACTACAGATTTAATTGTCGGCTTTCCCGGCGAAACTGAAGATGATTTTAAGCAGACTTTGGAATTTTTGCAGGAAGTTCAATTTGACATGGCGTTTACATTTATCTATTCAGTACGCAGTGGAACTCCGGCTGCGACTTTTGAAAATCAAATTGACGCTGAAACTAAACACCGCAGGCTTGAGGAACTTATGGCTGTTCAAAATAAAATCAGCCTTGAAAAAAATTTGCCGCTGCAAAATCAAGTTGTTGAAGTTCTGGTTGAAGGCGCAAGTAAAACCGACAAAAATATTTTCACAGGCAGAACGCGCACTAATAAGCCGGTACTTTTTCCGCACGAAACCGAAAGCATCGGCGATTTAATAAATGTCAAAATTGAAAAAGTTCAAACTTGGCTTTTGAAAGGAATACTTGTCAAACCTTGAAACAAATTTGCTTGAAGGAATTTTTTTTACAGCGTCGAAAGTTCAAAATTTAACAAAGCTTAGATTTTTTTGGGAGTTATGGTAATGTGACTTTTTTTTTGATAGTTCCAAGCGTAATGTTGTTGAGTTCGCTTTTGGTTTACGCAATATGCAACAAACTTGGCTTGCGGCTACATTTTTTTATACCGATAATGTGTTCACTTTTAGCAATAGCGGCGGACTTGGGAGCTTTGGCTTTTACTGATGCACCAAGTAAAATTTATTTTGTAAAACTTGTCGGAATAATTTTTTTTATGGCGTTACTTACTACAGTAACAAATTATTTTTTGATAAAACGCGAAGTTCAAGCTGAAATAGCTTTTTCTGAAGAAGTCAAGCAGGTTTACAACGCACAGCGCAATGAAAAAATTACAGTTGATACCGGCAAATCAGAAATTACCGCACCTGAAGTTGAGTCGGATAATTCTGCAGTCGGTGAACCTGAAAATTTGCCTGAACCTGAAATTCCAAAACCTAAATCTGTTGAAGAAATTAAACCTACAATTCAAGTTGAGGAAATTAAACCTACAGTCCAAGTTGAGGAAAAAATTTCTGAACCTAAGCCAGAAACAAAACCTGTCGAACTCACACAGCCTGAACCGGCTGAAATCCAAACTCCGCCTAAAAAACCTGCTTATCCTCAACCACCTGAAAAGTTGGAAAACATTCCGCCGCTGAATATCGAAGTTAAAGGCGAAACTTTGGACGATATTTTGGACTACGCATATCTGGAAAAACAGCAAGGTAATACTTGGCAGGCAATAGCTGCTTATAAAAAAGCGTTAGAAAAATATCGCGCCGATGAATACGCGCCTTTTGTTGCTATCGACTTGGGCAATATTTATAAAGAACAGGCATTTTATACTAAAGCAATAAAAACCTATGAAGAGGCTTTGGAATTGCCGGCAGTAAAACGCAATGCAAATACCACAGCCGAATTTAAAAGCAATCTTATTTATTTAAAAACCGTGCAATCGGTGCTTTTAAGACACAAAGCATTGTCAACGCCTTTCAGCAAAATTTCACGCGCATATTTGCAGGAAATTGAACTTGAATATCAAAATATGCAAATGAAATCTGAAAGCTGATGACAATGGAAGTTTTTTATAAATTGGAGGTAGAATCATGAAAAAAAGTGTAGAAATTCTCGGCTTGCCTGTTATCAGCATAACTGAAGGTCGAGAACTCGGAATGAGCAAAACTTTGCTGATTGATGCCAAAAACGGCTTGGTTGCGGCTATCACAATCGAAGATGAAGATTGGTATCGCGGCGTTAAACTTATTCCCTATGAATCAGTAATTGCAATTGGCGACGACGCAGTCACAGTTACGCACAGCGAAAACATTTTGAAACTTGATGAAGCCGGTGACTATGAAACACTGCTTGATGAAAATATTCGCGTCATTGGCACGAAGGCAATCACCAAAAACGGCACAATTCAAGGCAAAATTAGTGAACTTTATATTGGTGAAGACGGCAAAATTGAAAAGTGCGAAGTCACTGCGCCCGACGGCACTACCAGCGAAGTAACTTCAGATCAGATTTCAATTTTCGGTAAGCAAGTAACTGTTATCGACCCGACTGCGGAAAAAAAAACTGAATTTATAGTAGGTAATTCTGCGTTGGCGGCTGAAGTTTTGCCTGAACCTGAAATTCCGGCTGAAGAACCTGTAGCTGAAATTCCTGTTGAAATTCCAACTGAGGAACCTGCTACTGAAATGCCTGTTGAAGTTCCGGCTGAAGAACCTGTAGCTGAAATTCCTGTTGAAGTTCCAACTGAAGAACCTGTAGCCGAAATGCCTGTTGAAATTCCAACTGAAGAACCTGCTACTGAAATACCTGTTGAAGTTCCAGTTGAAGAACCTGCT
>CAJOPJ010000133.1 GCA_905236325.1 uncultured Selenomonadaceae bacterium | reverse complement strand
GCTCCTTAATTTGAAAATTTATTTTTATTTTGGTTGATAATTTCAGCCATAAGCATTTTGCCGCGAATATCGGGGTGAATACCGTCAACAGAAAATTTTACATCCATATGCCCGAAACTATCATAAAAATAAGGCTCAAGGTCAATAAAAAATTCCTGTTGTTTGATAAAGCTGTTGACCTGATTTAATTTGTCGTGCCAAGCAGGATCTGTAGGCGTGTGAAAGGCGTAATCTATATTTGCAGGGTTAATTGGCATTAAAGTTAGATAAATTGGTCGAATGTGATTTAAATTACAAAGTTTGCCAATTTCAGCTAAATCAGCAATAATTTTTTCCGGCGTGATAGTTTCATCGCGCAAGCTGTTTGTGCCGGTTAGAATAATTAAATTTTTTGGTCGCAAAGGCAAAACATCGCGTGAAAATCTTTCAAGCGTAGTGCCGGAAGTATCGCCACTGCGACTGATATTTATTGCCGGAAAATCTAAATAAGTCGCGTAACTATATTCAAGAGCGCGTGGCGAATAACTTACTGCGCCGCCGCCGTGAGAAATACTGTCGCCCAAAATTGCAGCATAAACTCCGCCAGGATAATCAGGCATAATAAATTTTTCTGAATTGGACCAAGTGCCGATTGGTTCGCCAAATTCATTCAAAGCACGCACACGCCAATAATAAGCACCTGCGTAAGGGCGCGGATATTCATCATAGCAACTGGATTGATCTTGAGTAGTTTTGTGCCAAGCACTGTCTTGACTGGGCAAAATATCATTTTCAACAGCCGGAGGATGTGTCAAAAGTTCAACTTCATATTGATAGGCTTCGTGCAATGGAATCCAGTTGTAGACAGGATAAATTGGCAGCGGCTTATAGTCCATGAAGTCAAAATTATTTATCAGCGGCGCATTTGGAAGCGGCTTTGTCATATCAAGATAAATGCGCTCTGCCTTGCAAAATTCGCCAATTGGATTTAAATGTAAATCCAATGCACGCACACGCCAATACAAGCTGTCATAATTTTTGTAAGGACGCAAATCAGCTTGATAGCCATTTGTATAAATTTTGCGCGTACTTTCCAAGCTGTAAAATTTTGACAGCGCAGTTCCGCCCTCAACTTCCGGCGGAGAACTTAAAATTTCAATTTCATAGCAAACTGCATTTGGTACAGTATGCCAAATCAAAAAAGGCATTAAACTTGCGCGATTATCAGCAGGATATTTATAAATTGCAACAGGTTTTGTCGGCGTTGGAAAATTTGGATTGCTGATAATTTTGTCTGCCGAAAAAATTTCCTGAAAAAAACCTCGCGCAGAAATTCTGTAGTAAGTTGGAATTGCCGCACGCGGAACTTTGTATTTTGCGCTTGTGGTTTCGGAAGTTGTCAAAATGTGATATTGCGGAGAATTTCTGAGGATTCCTGTTGCCGCAGTCAAAGTTTCGACAGTGTAAATTGCAGGATACGGCAAAGGCAGCCAATTCATGATTAAGTCGTCGCCTTCTTGCGTGAAGGTTGCTGAAATTTCTTTGCCTTGAATTTGAAAGACATCTGTAATTTCCGCCGCAAACATACTGAAAACAGCAATAAAAGCCATAAGCAGAAATGTTACGCAAAATGTTAAAAAATTTTTCACAGAAAAAACTTTCCTTTGTCAAAATATTTTCAGCTATTATAACAAATAAAAAAAAACTGTCACAAGAAATTTTTCAAGTGGCAATTTTTTTAATTATAATTTTTCAAGAACCAATCATAAGTTTTAATCCTAAAGCAAACATTGATATTGAAAGTAGCGTGAGAATAATTTTTGATTTTGTTTTTTTAGAAATTTTTGCGCCAATTTGTGCGCCAACTGCCGCGCCAATGCTGATTGAAATTGCAGGAATCCAAACAATGTGATTTAAAAACAGATGACTGACTACGCCAAACATTGAACATATTGCCAAAATAAAAGTGCTGGTGGCAGTTGCAATGTGTACAGGAAAATTCAGCAAATAAACCATAATCGGCACATGAATTACTCCGCCGCCAATTCCAAACATACTTGATAAAAATCCAACGCCAAGACTTGAGCAAATGCCAAGTTTTTTGTTAAATTTAAATTCCGGAGGAATTTTCAAAACATCTGCCTTTTTGGTATACATATTGTTCAAGTACATAATTATTGCGATAATCAGCAAAAATGCGCCGAAATAAAAATTCAGCTGTTTGCCTGTAAAATTGTCCACAATGTAGGAACCTAAAAATGCGCCGGGCAAAGTTGCCAATGCAAAAGGCAAAGCTGCAGGAAGATAAATTCTGCCTTGCTTTAAGTAAGCAAAAGTTCCTGACGCTGCGTTTATCATAACTATAAACAGGCTTGTTCCAACAATTGATGCTGCTGTGTGGAAATATTGAAAAATTCCGCCTTCCGACAGAAAAAAAATAAATATTGGCACGCAGATAATTCCGCCGCCAAGTCCAACTAAACTGCCAAAAGTTCCTACGCCAACGCCCAACAGCAAAAACAAAATAATTTCCATTTTTACGCCTCATTTTCAATTTATTGTGTTAAATTTTATTTTTCAGCGCAGCAATTTCTTGCGTAGTTAATTTTCTAAATTTGCCGCATTCAACGCCTTCCAAAGTCAAATTTGCAAATTTTATTCTGCGCAAATTTTTTACTTCAAGTCCGACAGTTGAAAACATTCTGCGAACTTGGCGATTGCGTCCTTCATGAATTGTAATTTCAGCAGTCGAATTGTTCAGCAGAAAAATTTTTGCCGGCGCAGTTATTCCGTCCGACAGTTCAATTCCACTTTCAAGTTGAATAATTTTTTCAGCTGAAAGTTCGCCACTAAATTTTACGCGATAGGTTTTTTCAATTTTGAATTTTGGATGTAGCAGTTTGTTCATCAAATCGCCGTCATTAGTCAATAAAATCAAGCCTTCGCTGTCAAAATCCAATCTGCCGACAGGATAAACGCGCTCAGGAATTTCAGCCACCAAATCTAAAACAGTACGCCGACCGCGATCGTCCTTTGCTGTTGAAAGATAGCCGCGTGGTTTGTTCAAAAGCAAATAAATTTTTTCTGCGTTGAAAGTTAAAGGCTTGCCGTCCACGCAGATTTTATTTTTTTGCGCGTCGAATTTTAAGCCTAATTCTGAAATAATTTTGCCATCGACAGAAACTTTACCGGCTAAAATAAATTTTTCAGCTTCACGACGCGACATTAAACCTGCGCGGCTGATAATTTTTTGCAACCTTTCTTCCATAAAATCACTTCCAAAAAAAATAGCCAGAAAATTTTTCTGACTTAATGAACAAGTGCAGTTTTTAAAACTTCGTCCATGTGTTCAACAGGCACAAATTCAAGTTTCTTTCGCACGGTTTCAGGTATGTCTGCAATGTCTTTTTCATTTTCCTTCGGCAAAATAATTGTATGCATACCTTCGCGATATGCCGCAAGAACTTTTTCCTTTAAGCCGCCGATTGGCAAGACATTTCCGCGCAGTGTAATTTCACCTGTCATTGCCACATCCGAGCGAATTTTTTTCTTAGTAAGCGCGCTGAACATTGCCGTTGCCATTGTGATACCTGCGCTTGGACCATCTTTTGGAACTGCGCCTTCAGCAACATGGATGTGTATGTCATTTTTTTCATAAAAATCTGCGTCAAGATTTATTGTGTCACTAATGCTGCGAATGTAAGTTAAGCCTGCCTGTGCGGATTCTTGCATAACTTCGCCAAGTTTGCCTGTCAAAAGCAATTTGCCTTTACCTTTCAAAACGATAGCTTCGGTTGGCAAAATATCGCCGCCGACTTCAGTCCAAGCCATTCCTGTTGAAACGCCGACTTGCGGTTCTTTTTCGGCTTTATTGGAAATAAATTTTGGTCTGTCGAGAAAGTCGCGTAAATTTTTTACAGTTACATTGACTGCGCTATTGTAGCCTTCAACAATTTTTCGTGCAGCCTTCCTACAAATTTTGCCGATAACCCTGTCAAGTTCGCGAACTCCTGCTTCGCGTGTGTAGTTGGTTATAATTTTCTGCAAAACATTTCTGCCGAAAATCAGCTGTTTTTCATGCAAGCCATTTTCTGTCATTTGTCGCTTGACTAAATACCTTTTTGCAATTTCCAATTTTTCTTGTTCGGTGTAACTTGAAAGCACAATAATTTCCATTCTGTCGCGCAGTGGTTTTGGAATTGTAGATAAATCATTTGCCGTAACAATCCAAAACACTTTTGACAAATCAAAATCTGTATCAATGTAATGGTCGTTGAAAGTATTATTTTGTTCAGGATCCAGAACTTCCAAAAGTGCGCTTGAAGGATCACCGTTATAGCCGTCGCGTCCGAGTTTATCGACTTCATCAAGCAAGAAGACAGGATTATTTACGCCAGCTTTTTTTAAACCTTGAATGATTCTGCCGGGCATTGCGCCAACATAAGTTCGCCTGTGACCACGAATTTCGCCTTCATCACGGATACCGCCAAGTGACGCGCGAACAAATTTTCTGCCCATTGACTTTGCGACTGAGGAGGCTAATGAAGTTTTGCCGACGCCGGGAGGACCTACTAAACACAAAATTGGCGACGGCTTATCTTTGGTTAAAACTTTCACTGCCAAGAAATCTAAAATTCTGTCTTTGACTTTTTCCAAGCCGTAATGGTCAGCGTCGAGAATTTTTTTAGCACCGGCAATATCGGTTGAGTCAATGCTTGAAATATTCCAAGGCAATTCCAAAAGCCATTCAATGTAAGTTCTGATAACATTGCCTTCTTGCGCCATTGAAGGCAAACGCTCCATGCGCTTAAGTTCTTTTTCGACAATTTCCTTAACTTCGTCGGGGTAGTTGCCTTCAGAAAGTTTTTTTCGATATTCAGCTGCATTTTCGGCAACATCTTCATCTTCGCCAAGTTCCTTGTGAATTGCACGCAGTTGTTCGCGCAGATAACTGTCTTTTTGCGATTTTTCAATTTGTCCACGCACGCGCTGATGAATTTGCGTTTCCATTTTTACAACTTCAAGTTCATGCGCCAAAATTTCGTGCAATTTATTTAATCTGTCCTCAACTTCAATGCACTCAAGCAGTTCTTGACGCTTATCCAACTTCAAATTTAAGTGGCTTGTAATTAAATCTGCAAGTCTGCCGTAATCTTCCAAAATAGTTACAGCAACGAAAGTTTCATTTGGAATCCGCTTGCTTAATCTTACCCATTCTTCAAAAGTATGAACAACGCTGTGAACTAAGGCTTCAAGTTCCAAAGAATCTTTCCAGGTGTCTTCAAAAAGGCTGACCAAGGCTTCTGTGTATTTATCGACTTCGTAGCAAGACTCAATCCTTGCGCGCGTATTGCCTTCGATTAGAACGCGCACATTGCCGTCAGGAAGTTTTACAATTTGCCGGACTTCAGCAAGCGTACCGATTGAATATAAATCCTCCTGCCCTGGATCATCTTCATCAAGCGATTTTTGCGTTACAAGCAAAACTTTGCGCTCACCAACCATTGCTGTTTCAAGCGCATTTATTGATTTTTCGCGCCCTATGTCAAGGTGCATTATCATATTTGGAAAGATTGTTATGCCGCGTAGCGGAATCAGCGGAAATGTATCTGTGCTATAAATTTCTGACATAATAACACCCCTAATCAATAGAGAAAAATGGTTTACCTTTTTTTGACTAATTCGACATTAAGTTGTAAAATCATTTTAATTTTAAAATTTTTTTTTGGAGGAATTGAAATGGACATTGATTTTGATAAAATTAAATTTGATGAACGCGGTTTAATTCCGGCGATTATTCAAGAAGAAAGCGGTCAAGTTTTAATGCTTGCCTATATGAACGCCGAATCACTGCAAAAAACTTTGGAAACAGGCTATACTTGGTTTTTCAGTCGCAGTCGTCAAACACTTTGGAAAAAAGGCGAAACCAGCGGCAATGTCCAGCAAGTCAAAGCTGTTTATTACGACTGCGACGGCGATACTTTGCTTGTAACCGTTCATCAAACCGGAGTGGCTTGTCATACAGGAAGTTATTCCTGCTTCAGCGGACGCAGGCTTGACGCTCAAGAAAATCTGCCTGCAGTTGTTGAACAGCCGCCGAAAGAAAATTTATCGATGGTGCTTTATGAACTTTATTCTGTAATCAAAGATCGCCAGCGTCACCCTGTCGAAGGTTCTTACACAAATTATCTTTTCGGCAAAGGACACGACAAAATTTTAAAAAAAGTCGGCGAAGAAGCTGTTGAAACTATCATTGCCTCAAAAAATGGCGAAGAATCTGAAATTTTGTATGAAATGGGCGATCTTTGGTATCACTGCTTAGTTTTGTTGGCTTATCATGGAATAAATCCTGAAGATTTGTTTGCGGAACTTATGAATCGTCGCAAAGGCGGAAATTATCATAAATTCACAGGCAAAACCGGAGAACGTCCGAATGATTAAAAAAATTTTGCTGATTTTTATTTTGACTTTGACGACAATTTTTATCGGTAATGAAATTGATAAAAAAATTTCAGCGCAAACTGTCGAAGAAGTCGCTCAAGGTCCAAAAATTTTGGTGTTGAATTATCATCAAGTTGCAAACAGTTTCAATCCGCTTGCAATTTTGCCAAATGACTTTTCTGAGCAGATGTCTTACTTAATAAACAATGGCTATATCCCAATCACGCCGGAAGAACTTGATGCAGGACTTGCCGGTGAACTTGAATTGCCGCCAAAACCTGTGCTGATAACTTTTGACGACGGTTACGCAGATAATTACAACAACGCCTACCCAATTTTACGCAGTCTTGGTATTCGCGCCACAATTTTTGTAATTCCTGCTTTTGTCGGCAAAAAAAATTACCTGACTTGGGAACAAATTTCCGAAATGTCGCAAAATGGTATCTCCATTGAATCACACACAATGAACCATTACAAACTTGAAGAACTGCCCGACGACGAAATCCGCAGCGAACTTTTAAATTCAAAATTTGCGCTTGAAGAGCATTTAGGAACCGCAGTTAATTATTTGGCTTACCCGACAGGAACTTACAATTTGCATATCGCCGGAATTGCCGCTGAAGTCGGCTACAAAGGCGCATACACTATCAAGTATGGCGGCGTGGATTTAGGCAGCAATATGTACGCTTTGGAGCGCATACCAATTTTTCAAACAGAAAACACTATGAAAGATTTTTATGAACGCATTCAATATAGACAAAGTTTTGAGGAATTCGGCTGGCGAAAAATGTAATTGATTTTGAAAATTTTTTATTGTCAGCTGCAAATAATTTTGCTAGACTTGAAGAAAATTTTTTTGAAAGGCGGGAATTTTTTTCATGGGGCTAATTGAAAAAATCCAAAAAGCATTCAAGCGCGATCCAACTCTAAAGCGCAGAGTTATTGCAATTTTAATTGCGCATTTGATTTTGGCTTTGGGCGTAAACTTAATGCGTTTTAGTTTGTTCGGCAACGATCCATTTAACTGCATGATGCTTGGCATTAGTTCAACTTTCGGACTAAATTACGGCTTGGCTGTCATTGGAATAAATTTAATTTTGATAATTCCAATTTTTATTTTGGACAGAAGTTTTATTCAATTTGGCACGCTGATAAATATGTTCGCCTTCGGTCCATTGGTTGATATTTGGTTTAAAGTGCTGATTTACTTTTTTCCAGGGCTGGCGCATGTTACGCTTTTAGGCAGAATAATTTTGTTGATAGTCGGCGTTTTAGTTGTCTGTTTCGGCGCGTCAATGTATATGTGTTCAAATCTTGGCATGGGACCTTATGACGCTATCGGCTGGATTGTTGAGAAAAAGACACATAAAAAAATGCCTTTCAAATATGCGCGTATTTGCCTTGATTCAATTTCAACTGTCACCGGTTTTATTTTCGGCAGCATTGTCAATCTCGGAACTTTCACAATGGCACTTGGAACCGGTCCTTTGGTTGTATTCTTCACAGACAACATTAACCGCAAAATTATCTACAAAGAATATTAAAACAAATAAAATAAAAAAGCCTGAGAGAATTTTTTACTTCTCTTGGCTTTTTTTATTTGTCAATTATTTTTTATTTCGGCGACAACTTTTTCAATTATATTTAAATCTTCAGCGTCAGTCATTGACCACTTGAAACATTTTTGTTTAACATTTTTATTTGCAAATTTCGCTACAAATTTTGGATAATAATCTATATATTCTTCACACTTGGCTTTTGGATTGTCGCCTTTCCAAAAACCTGTATCTTCATGCGGCAAAAGCACTGTCCAATTTATTTTGTCTTTATCATTCCACGCGCAGAGCGACTCAATAAAACCTGTCGAAGTGCTGACAATATTTCCGCACAAACCCAAAAACGCCGAAGTATCAAAAGTCTGCATAAAAATATTTTGAACGCCGGGCAAATAAGGCGTTGCTGTGTGCGTCAAAACTTCATAGCCTTCAGCACGAAGTCGGTTTGCAAGATTCAACCAGAAATTTCTCTTGTCGCCGAAGCCGCTGAACATATAACCTTCAGGCAAAAAAATTACAACTTTTCCACGCGTCAATTTCATGTCGTTGAAAAGTTTTTCAGCTTTATCAAGGCTTTTTTGCGGCAGGTGAACAGGATAGCGTTCAAAAATTTTAAGCGCAGGATTTATACCTAAAAAGTCGCGCATTTTTTCGATAATTCCATAAGTCGAATCAATACTTTGCATTTCGATTGAGTGTGGAGAAAAATGTTGCAGGAGCGAACGTCTAATCTGAAATTTCTCGGCGTAATAAACCGAAATGTAATCAAAAATAAATTTGTCAATTTTTATAACTGCGTCGATATAGGGACAAGTTTGCATAATTTCAAAGCGCAAATCTTGAAAGCAGATAAACAAAATTTTCTTGCTGTGATTTTTGCGATATTCACGCATCCAAAAATAAACCGACATTGATTCCGCCGTGCCTTCGTGGAACAAAAAATATTCCCAATCTTGTGGAGGATATTTTTTAAAAACTTCGCGCTGAAAAACTTCTTCGCACTGTTGGCGGATAAAAATATCTCGTGCGTTGAGCGGTATACTTATCCCCCCCCCCCTGGATAATTGGTACATTAAATTTTTTTGCAACATTTATGAAAGGAACTTCTTCCGCACTGCCGACAGAGATTATTTCTGTCATACTGCGCGTTGCAGGCTCAATTTCTTGCGAAGTTGGTGAATAAAAATTTACTTGGCAAGTGCGGTTAAAAATTTTGCGCATTGTGTAGTTTGCGTAGTCACTGAAAATTTTGTTGCCTTTGCCAAAGACAAATAAAGCTGAATCAGTCATAAAGCCGTTGCGCATAAAATTTTCAATGACGGCATCGGAAATTTTTCTGTTGTTCTCCAGGTCAGGAATTAATAAAAATCTTTTAGCCAAAAATGAACACCTCCAAAAAATTAGCAGCCAAAAATCTCAACAGACTTTTGACTGCATTTTTTATTTTACATTGATAATTAAAGCCATAAAAACTAAATCTTCAGTACCTTTGTTTTCAATGGCGTGCATTGAGCCGTCGGGACAAAAAGTTGTGTCGCCGGCGTGAACTTCATAAATATCGCCGTTGTCGCAGTAAGTTCCAACGCCGCTCAAGATGTGGTAAGTTTCGGTGTCGCCATAATGATAATGTTCGCCGAGTGATGCACCGGGCGGAACAGTAACTTTAGCAAACATTTTGCATTGACCGTCGAGTTCTTTTTTAGTCAACAGGTGCGTAATGTAGATTTCATTTTTGCCGCCGGCGCGATTTTTTGCAGTGATTGTGTTGCTTTCAATTATCATAAAAATTTCTCCCTACGCTTTAGAATTTTTCAGTTCAAGTAAAAATCTTTCAACAGCACTTTCCCAAATAGGCAGACGCTTAAAACCGGCGTCGTCAAGGCTGGTTTTGCTGAGTCTGGAATTGAAAGGACGCTTTGCAGGCGTTGGATAATCGGCAGTGGAAATTTTTTCAACTTCAACATTTTTGCCGGCTTGTTTAAAAATTTCTTTAGCAAAATCAGCCCAACTGCAAAAGCCTTCATTAGTTGCGTGATAAACGCCGTACTTGTCAGTTGAGATCATATCGCAAAGCAAATTTGCAAGATCGACTGTGTAAGTTGGACTGCCGATTTGGTCGTCCACGACTTTGATTTTTTTATTTTTTTCGGCAAGATTCAGCATAGTTTTGACAAAATTTTTGCCATTCACACCAAAAACCCAACTGACGCGCACAATAAAATGCTTATCGACAATTGCGGCAACTGCATCTTCGCCAAGCAATTTGCTTTTGCCATAAATATTTATCGGCGTTTTTTCTGACTTGACTTCGTAAGGCGTATAACCGTCGCCGCCAAAAACATAATCTGTGCTGACATAAAGCATTTTTGCGCCGACTTCACGACAAGCAGTCGCTAACCAGCGCGTTGCCATTCCATTAACTGTAAGCGCAAGTTCGGCTTCAGTTTCGGCTTTATCAACAGCAGTATAAGCCGCGCAGTGAATTACAGCGTCAGGTTTTTTGTCCAAGATAAATTTTTTTATGCTGTCTTCGGAAGTCAAATCAAAATCTTTGCGCGTTGTGCCGATAAAAACTTCGCCGCGCTTTTTAAGTTCCTTAACAACATCAAAACCAAGTTGTCCGGTAATTCCGGTAACCAAAATCATAAAAAATATTTCTCCTTACCTAGCGACTAAAACTTTGAATTTTGAATACCTTCAATGTCTTCGGGGTGTTTGCGAATATACTCTACATATTTTTTATATTCATCTTCGAAAGATTTATCTTCCGCAGCCGCAAGTTGAAAACTCATCATTGCGACAGACATAATACGCGCAATTTCGTGCGCTTCAAAAGTTTCGACCAGACGCGAAATCGTGCGTGCAGTTTCGTCCAAAAGTTCGCGATCAAAAGAATTAAATCTGTTCAGCAAAAGCATATCAAACATTTGCTGTTCAAGTTGACTCCAACCAAGCGCAACTCCGGCGTTGGAGCGTGGATATTTTCCGTGCAAGTCAATTTCTTCATCAACTTCGCCAATGTCAGGAATATACATATCTTCATCGTCGTCCAAGATCGGATTGTACATTAAAATCGCCTCCAAATTTTTTACAAAAAAAAACAAACCTGCACCAGTATACACTGTGTTTGAAACTAAAGCAAGTTTTAGAAAATTTTATTCTTTGACCTTACCAATGACATAAAAAGTTGCGTTGGCTTTTGCGTAAACTGCGCCGTCTTCGTCAATCAATTTACATTCGCAAAAGACAATTCTGTTGCCGTCGCGCAAAATTTTTGCGTCAGTCAAAATTTTTGTGTGCACAGGGAACGGCTTAAAAAATTCTACAGTCATTGAAATTGTCACGACTTTTTTATTTTGCGCCAAACATTCCGCGCCCATTGCAGTATCAACCAAAGTTGACATAACGCCGCCATGCAACAAGCCGTAAGGATTTGTATGGCGTTCACCGACAAAAAGTTCAATTCGCACAGAATCATTTTCAATCGGCACGAACTTTGCGCCTAAAAATTCCAGAATCAAATTTTGGTGGCAGAATTTTATAATATCTTCCTGCGTGATTTTTTCCACAATTCAAACCTGCTTTCAGTCAGCAAAAATTGCATCCAAAATATTTATCACTTCATCGACATGTTTTTTTTCAATAGTGAGCGGCGGAATAAATCTTAAAACCTTGCCGACAGTGCAGTTGATAATTGCGCCGCGTTCCATTGCAGAATTTACAATGTCAACGCCGGATTTTTTTTCAGTGTTAATTTCTGCGCCCAAAATCAAACCTTCGCTGCGAACATCTATAATTTGTTCAGGATATTTTTTCTGCAGTTCAAGCAGTTTGTCTTTAAAATATTTTCCGACTTCCTCAACATGCGACAAAAATTTTTCATTTGGAATTGTATCAAGTACAACATTTGCCGCTGCGCAAGCTAATGGATTTCCGCCAAAAGTTGTACCGTGATCGCCTGGTTTAAAAGCCTTTGCAACTTCTTCAGTGCAGATAAACGCACCGATTGGGACTCCGCCGGCTAAGCCTTTTGCAAGCGTTACAATGTCAGGTTTCACGCCGAATTTTTCATACGCAAAAAATTTTCCACTCCTGCCAATTCCGGACTGAATTTCATCAAAAATCAAAAGCGCATTGTATTTGTCGCAAAGATTGCGAACTTTTTTAAGATAATCGGCTTTTGGTGGATAAACGCCGCCTTCGCCTTGAATTGGTTCAAGCATAACTGCGCAGGTTTTGTCGGAAATTTTTTCCTCAAGCTCAGCAATGTCATTGAAGTGGACATAATCAAAACCTTGTGGCAAAGGTTCAAGTCCTTCTTGATAATGTGGCTGACCTGTAGCAGTTAAAGTAGCTAAAGTTCTGCCGTGAAAGCTGTCCCAAGCAGTTATAATCTGTACTTTGTCGGCTGAAAAATTTTTAGCGTACTTACGCGCAATTTTTAATGCGCCTTCATTAGCTTCTGCACCTGAATTTGCAAAGAAAACTCTGTCTAAGCCGGAAAGTTTGACAAGTTTTGCGGCGGCGTTGGCTTGCGGTTCTGTGTAATACAAATTGCTGACATGAATGACTTTTGCGGCTTGATTTGAAATTGCGTCAACCAGCGGCTTGTAATTGTGTCCTAAAACATTAACAGCAATTCCGGCTAAAAAATCTAAATATTTTTTGCCATTCAAGTCATAAAGATAAACGCCGTCGCCGGAGTCCAAAACAATTTTGTATCGGTTGAACACAGGCAGATAATTTGCGTTGTCGCGTTCAAAAATTTTTTCTTGTGTTTCCAAAATAAAAACCCCCAATTAATCTAAATTTTTAGCGCGAAGTTGACCGCAAGCAGCATCAATACCTGCACCCATTTCACGCCGAATTGTAGCATTTATTCCGTGCGTATTCAGGAAGTGGAAAAATTTTTTCATAGCTTTATTTGTTGGACGAATAAAGTCGCGTTCGCTGACAGGATTGACAGGAATTAAATTTACATTTGCAAGTTGCCCTGCCAAAATTTTTGAAAGTTGCCTTGCGTGCTCTTCGGTATCATTAACGCCGCCAAGCAAAATATATTCATAAGTCACGCGGCGACCGGTTTTTTTGCCATAATCGTCGCCGGCTTTTAAAACTTTGCTGAGTCCGAAAGCAGAATTTATTGGCATAATTGCTGAACGCAAATTATCAGTCGGTGCGTGCAGTGAAATTGAAAGCGTAACAGGCATATCTTCCTCAATCAGCCTGTAAATTTCAGGTACAATTCCGCAAGTTGAAATTGTAATTTTTCTATAGCTTAGTCCGAGCGTGTAGCTTCCATGCAAAAGCCGCAACATTTTAATTAAGTTGTCGAAGTTGATTAAAGGTTCGCCGGTGCCCATTATAACCAGAGTATCGATTTTTTGATTTTCAGCAGCCAAAAAATTTTGCACAAAAATAATTTCACCGAGCATTTCGCTTACAGATAAATTTCTTTCCAGACCTTTCAAAGTTGACGCGCAAAATTTACAGCCCATGTTGCAACCAACTTGCGTTGAAATGCAAATGCTGTTGCCATAATCCTGACGCATTAAAACAGTTTCAACTGCCGCGCCGTCAGACATTTTCAGCAAAAATTTTGTAGTCAATTTGTCATCTGAAATTTGTTGTGTGACTAAATGCGGCAGTTCGATTGAAAATTTTTCTGCAAGTTCGGCGCGTAAGTCTTTTGATAAATCAGTCATTGCGTCGAAAGAATTTGCGCCACGCTGATAAATCCAAGCTGCAATTTGTTTTGCGCGAAATTTTGGTAAGTTTGAAAGTTCAGCTTCAAGTTCAGGCAATGTTAAGCCAAATAAATTTATTTTTTCCAAAATTGTCCTCCAAATCAAAATCTGGTTTTAGATGAAGTATTTTCGCGCGAAGGCACCTCATCAAAATTATCTTCAATTTGTAAATTTTCAGTTCGTGAATTTTCGGCTTGTGAATCATAGCGTGGCGCGTCGTAGTTGAAATTTGAATTGTAATCATAATTTTGAGTGCGGGAATCTAAATTATTATTGTAATCTTCACGCGATTGTCTGTCATAAAATTGGCGTGCGTTGGAATAGTCATCTGAATTGCGAATAGGTCTGCCGATTCTGTCACTGCCGTCGGGAATATCACTTGCAGTTTCCGGAATTGAATCTTGATATTCGCTGGCAGTTTCACTGGCACGACGCTGAATTTGTGAATCGACATTAACGCCGAGCCCTGCCGCAACTGCAAGTCTAAGTTCCTCAACATCAGGCATCCAATAACTGATGCCTTCAATGTAGAGCGGATAGCCGGGCACCATTTCGGTAGTCAAGCCGTTCGACTGGGCGGCTTTTAATGCACCTGCAAGTTCCAAAATTTGGCGGAAAGTCATATCAGTTTCAATTGCGTCGATAATTTCGCGGACGACGCTTGGAATTTTTGTAATTATGTCAGGCGAAACAATTTTATTCATGCAGGCTTCCATGAATTTTTGTTGGCGATGGATTCTGCCTATATCGCCTTCGCCGTCACGGTATCGAACATAAGTAACAGCAGTTTTTCCGTCCATGTGCTGAAGTCCCGGTTGCAAGTCAATATAAAGACCGCCGTCGTCGTCCCAAGGATCTTCATAGTACATACGCTTTTCAACCTCAATATCAACGCCGCCTATTGCGTCAATGATTTTTACAAAGCTTTTGGTGTTTATAATTACATAGTGATCAATATCAATGCCAAGCAAATTTTCGACAGTTTTTTCAGAAAGTGGTTCGCCGCCATAAGCATAAGCAGCATTGATTTTGTCGAAACCATAGCCTGAAATTCTGACTCTGGTATCGCGTGGCACAGAAAGCAATGACGCTTTATCAAGTTGAGGATCTATTGTCGCAATCATCATTGTATCTGAACGCCCGACATCATTTTCACGCACATCAACGCCCATAATCAGCACTGTGGTTTTGTCTTTGACTTTGATAAGCTCAGTTTCTGTATTTTCGCGTTCAAGCTGGCTTATTGGATTGTGCTTTGGATCTAAGATACCAAGACTGGACGACGCAACCATTGCACCTGCTATTGCCGCCCCCAAAAAGCAAAATATCAACAAAACTGCCGGCCAAATGCGACGCTTACTTTTCTGTCTGCGCGGCGGAATGTTTGAGTCAAAATTATCCAAAAAAAACCTACTCCTTGCCAACTAAATCTATCAACTAAAGTCTAAAGTCTAACAACTAATTTGTCAATTAAAAGCTAAAAATTTGCAAATTTTAATTGCCGAATCCAAGTCGTCCAAGTCAAATTGCAAAACTTCCTCCGAACTTTCCGGCGCAGTTTTAAAAATTGCCGCAACTTTATCATCAAAAATAACTTCGCCAAGTGATAATGCAGGTTCAGTTTTTTGCGTGTGACTTTCTATCAAAATTAAATCTACGCTATCCATTTTTTCCGCAATGCTAAGATAATCTTCGCGCTGTTCAGTTTTTTGAATCATGAACCAGCCTTTCGGATTGACAATTGCGATATTTTTTGCGCAGGAATTTTTAAAAATTTTTTCCACATCGAAATTAAATTTTTCTGCGTCATTTTTTATCAAGCCGACAGAAATTTTTTCCGCGCTGAATTTTTCAATCAGCTTTTCAATAAAAATTGGCTTATCTGTGTTTGATTTCGGTGCGAATATTGAAATAATTGGTACTTTGCGCGAAAGATTTTTTAATCTGCCTTCAGCCAATCTTAAATCAGCGCGCGTTTTGACATTGAAAAAAATTTTTTCATCGGCGGCAAGTTCAATAAATTTGTGCGTGATTTTTTCTACTGCCATTAAAATTTTTGTTTGATTATTATTCAGTTCATCTTGAAAAATTTTTGCTGCAGCTTTGTGATAAAAACCTGCAAGCGGCTGTTTTTTTCCGCCGACTTGTGGAATTACTGCGCGAACTCTGGACAAAATTTTTATTTCGTCCAACGCGTCGAAGTCAAAAAAAGGCATATCAGCAGAAACAGCAAGTGCCCAATCAGTTTTGATTTTTTTTAAGCCATTCGTCAAGCCGGAAAGTGGTCCGAAATTTTGAATTTTATCGACTAAAATTTTTGCGTCATAACGCCAAGATAAAATTTGCACAGGTAAAATTTCTTTTTCCACGCATAAAAAAATTTCAGCAAAATTTTTCTTGACTGCCTTTTGCAAAATACTTTCCAACATTCCGACTTCGCCAAGTTTTAAAAATCTTTTGTCCTTGCCGAGTTTGGAACTTTTTCCGCCTGCGATTATCAGCAGTGAAATTTTTTCAAAGTTCATAATCAATCACCTTTAGCAAAAAAATAAGGCTTAGGAAATTTCCTAGCCATCAAAACTTAAAAACTATCTGTCTTGTGCAATTATGTTAAGCGCAGAATTTTTTACTTCGACAATAAATCTTTTGTTCAGCCTGGAAATAAAACTTTGGCGCGTCCATTCAGTTTCTTCGCCGGAATTTGTTAAGCCTTTGGCTTCTTCGGTAGTCAAGCCGAGCGATTTTAAATAAACAATGTTCATACCTTCAAACAGTGTGCGAACTTGTGAATCGAATCTGTCGGCTTGCAGTTTGATTGAATACAGTTTATCGTCGCGGAAAATGTAAGTTGCTTTAACTTGGAGATTATCACCGACTTGCAAAGTATCGCTGTAATATTTAAGCGTAGTAGCGACTGTTGGAATATCAAGACTTGAACCGCCGGCTTGAAGTTCGGCATTGCATTTGCCGATAAAATTTTCTACATTGTCGCTTGAAAGACCGACACGCGCCGCATCAGCAGTTGTTGCTGAAAAAATAATTGCCGCGCACAGTAAAATTTTAATTAACTTCATAATCAACCACCAATCCTGCCGACTTGATTAACCGACGCGTCAAGCATAGTATCTTGTGTTGTCACTGCTTTTGCATTTGCTTCATACATTCTGTGGTTGTGAATCAGCTCAACCATTTCGCTTACAATCGCAGTGTTTGATTTTTCTAAGCAACCTTGCAAAACTTCGCCGGTTGCAGGTTGAGGCTGGGCTATATTGCCTTCAGCGTCAGTGACTGCGTAAAATAAATTATTGCCTTGCTTTTCGATAGCCAATCTGTCATCAAATTGAACAAGCTGAATTTGCGCAATTCGACGTGCATTGCCATTGTTTTGCGTGAAAAAAATTGAGCCGTCGCCTGTTACAGTAATTCTTTCTGAAGTTGCGTCGCGTGGAATAGTTATCGAGCGATTGTTTGTGTCTAAAACATTGTAGCCGCGAATGTCTTGAAGTACGCCGTCCTGATTTTTGAAAAATGCGCCGTTGCGGGTGTAGCGTACGCCGTCCGGAGTTTGAATTGTGAAAAAGCCTTGACCGGCAATTGCCAAGTCGAAAGTGTTGCCTGTGCTTTCAATTGCGCCTTGTTCATAGTCAACAGCAATTTCATCAATATAATCGCCAAGTCCAAGTCTGCCGATTGCCGGACGATAGAAAGGATCTGCATTAAAGCCTTTAAATTGTGTGACATCTTCGCTGCTTGTGCCTAAGTTTCCAAGTGTATTAAAGCCGTCCACAGTCAAGCCGACAGTTCCGCCGTCTTCGTGGTCGTAAACTCTGCGAATCAGCATATTTTCAAATTCTGCGTGAACTGCAATGTCTTTTTTGTAGCCGGTTGTTGCCGCATTTGCAATGTTGTTTGAAATTACATCAGTGCGCCGCTGTTCTGTAATCATACCTGTTGCGGCAGTATATAAGCCTCTCCACATAATTTTAACCTCCATTTAGCTTTTAGTCGCCGGTGTTTAACCTCTAAAAGCTATTATACATTTTCAATTTCCAATTAGCAATTAGCAATTATTTAGTCGTGTTTAGAAAGTTCATCAATAATTTTCATAACAGCCTTGCAAAGTTTTTCAGGATCGTGTCTGCCGGCATCAGTTTCGCTCATTAAATCTGCTTTGATAAGCCCCATACCCAGCGCGTTAATTTTGTCTTCATCGACAATCACAGCTTGTGCGCCTGTTTTGTCCAAAATTTCTTGCGGAATTGGCGAGCTATTTACCAAAACATAATCAATCGCGCCTTTGCCAGTGTGGTCAAGAATTGCTTTAGCATGGTCGGCTGCT